>NZ_JBHLWK010000022.1:0-120655 GCF_042432915.1 Novosphingobium soli | reverse complement strand
TATAGCCTTCCCGGGTCACTTCTCAGTGGCAATCAACACAGTTCCTCCATCACGTCGACGATGCGGTCATAATAGCTCGACGGCTTCATGCGGCCGGCCTCGTCGAATTCCTTGAACGCCATCGCCACGCTTGACTGGTTAGGGATGGTGATCATCCGCATCCAGCGGCCGAGCAGGCGCAGGGTGTTCACCGCGTTGAACGACTGCGAGCCGCCCGACACCTGCATGACCGCGAGGGTGCGGCCCTGGGTCGGCCGCATGCCGCCGAACTCCAGCGGCAGATGGTCGATCTGCGCCTTCATGATGCCGGTGATCTGGCCGTGCCGCTCGGGGCTGCACCAAACCATGCCTTCGGACCAGAGCGCGTGCTGGCGCAGCTCATGGACCGCCGGATGATCGTCACCCTTCACCTGATCTGGGAGCGGCAGGTCGCTCGGATCGAATATCCGCACGTCCGCGCCGAAGAGGATAAGCAGTCGCGCCGCTTCTTCAGCCGCGAGCCGGCTAAACGACCGCTCGCGCAGCGACCCGTACAACAGCAGGATGCGCGGCGGCGGCTGATCGTCGCCCATGCCGGCGGCGGGCCGAGTGATGGCGATGCTACGATCGAGTGCGGGCAGATGGTCGGCGTCGGGCACTTCACGAAGGCGCGTCATCCAAGATCCTTGACGAGATAGGTCGCGCGCGGACCGCACAGCGACGTGAACTGCGCGGTCGCGGCGATGAACGCCGGCGCGGCATCGCGATCGGCATCGGCGTAACCGAGCCTGCGGAAGAACTCCCCGGTGCCGCTGGTCAGAAGATGCAGCCGCTCGACCGCGCCATCGGCAACGCCTTCAAGGCGCTCGACCAGCATCCGGCCATATCCTTTGCCGCGACGGGTCGGCAGGACAACGAGCGAGCGGAGCAGTCGGTCGGGACCGTTGCCCTCCAGACCGATGAACCCGATCAGACCCTCGTCGTCGGACAGGCTGAAGAACATCTGGTCGGGACCGCCGAGATCGTCGGTCGGAAGCTGCGCGGCGCCAAGCGCGAGCCGCAGAATATCATCAGCGTGCCGAGCCTCGGAGAAATAGATCTGGGTCATGCCGTCGCTCTCGCTTCGTACCAGGGCCGCGTCCGCTTCACGATCGAGACGACCGACAGCATCACCGGCACCTCGACCAGCACGCCGACGACGGTCGCCAGCGCCGCGCCCGAGTTGAGCCCGAACAGGCTGATCGCGGCGGCGACCGCCAACTCGAAGAAGTTGGAAGCACCGATCAGCGCGGCTGGCGCCGCCACGCACCATGCCACACCGAGCCGGCGGCTCAGCCAGTAGGCTAGCCCCGCGTTGAAATAGACCTGGATGAGGATCGGCACGGCGATCAGCGCGATGACCAGCGGATGGGCGATGATCGCCTCACCCTGAAACCCGAACAGCAGCACCAGCGTGGTCAGCAGCGCCAGCAGCGAGACCGGCCCGAGCCAGGCCAGCAGCCGGTCCAGTGCTGCCTGTCCGCCTGATCCGACCACCGCACTGCGGACGATCTGCGCGACGATGACCGGTACGACGATGTAGAGCATCACCGAGATCAGCAGCGTGTCCCACGGCACGGTGATCGACGCGACGCCGAGCAGCAGGCCGACCAGCGGCGCGAAGGTGAACACCATGATCACGTCATTCAGCGCGACCTGGCTCAACGTGTAGGTCGGCTCGCCCTCGCAGAGGTTGGACCAGACGAACACCATCGCCGTGCAAGGCGCGGCGGCGAGCAGGATCAGACCGGCAATATAGGAGCTGACCTCGCCCGCCGGCAGCAAGGGCCGAAACAGCCAGCCCAGGAACAGCGTGCCGAGCAGCGCCATCGAGAACGGCTTCACCGCCCAGTTGATGAACAGCGTGACGCCGACGCCCTTCCAATGCTGGCGGACCGAGCCGAGCGCCCGAAGATCGATCTTCAGCAGCATGGGGATGATCATCAGCCAGATGAGCACCGCCACCACGAGGTTGACCCGCGCCACCTCCGCTGTGGCGATCGCGCCGAACAGGCCCGGCAGCGCGTAGCCGAGCGCGATCCCGACCACGATGCACAGCGCTACCCAGACGCTGAGATAGCGCTCGAATGTGCTGATCGCCGGCTTCGCCGGCGCCGCAGTGGTCATGCGCCGATCCTGTTGCCCGCGTCGTCGATGACCTTCTCGCCGTCTTCCTTGGTGAAGGCGCCGCGCTGCCGGGAAGGTAGCAGGTCCAGCACCTCTTCCGACGGACGGCACAGCTTCACGCCGAGTGGCGAGACGACGATCGGCCGGTTGATGAGGATCGGATGCTCGATCATCGCGTCGATGAGCTGGTCATCGCTCAGCGCCGGATCGCCCAAGCCAAGTTCGGCATAGGGCGTGCCCTTCTCGCGCAGCAGCGCGCGGGGCGTGATCCCCATGCGACCGATCAGCGAAACGAGACGCGAGCGGTTGGGCGGGGTCTTCAGATACTCGATGACGTGCGGCTCGATGCCGGCGTTCTGGATCATCGCCAGCGTGTTGCGCGACGTCCCGCACTCGGGGTTGTGATAGATGATGATATCGACGGTCATGGCGGCCTTCAGCAGCAGGGGTTGAGCTCGGCGATCAGCGGCTCGCAAAGCTCCGCCTTCCCACCGCAGCAGTCCTTCACGAGAAACAGGGTCAGCGCCTTCAACTGGTCGAGATCGGCGCGGTAGTTGATGATGCGGCTGCGCCGCTCGGACCGGATCAGCCCGGCGCGGGCCAGCGTCGCGAGATGCACCGACATGGTGTTCTGCGGCACGTCGAGCGCCTTGGCGACCTCGCCAGCGGCCAGGCCGTCAGGCTCGTGGCGGACCAGCAGGCGGAATGCGTCGAGGCGCGTGCCCTGCGCGAGCGCGCCAAGGACCGAGATGGCTGAGTCGTTGTCCATATATCCACGTTATTGGATATATGGATTTAATCAAGGAGCGTCTGACTTTACCAGAAGCCGACCTTGGCCGCTCCGTCACGAAAGGCCGGGTCTGGTCGGCAACCGACGCCGCGTGAGCGGCAATTATCCTCGAAACCCGGCTTTTTTGCCGGACGTTCGGCTACCGGCCATCAGCGGAAGTCTCGCGGCTTGATCTTGATGCCCTCGGTTGGCTGGCCCGGGATGATACCCGATCCTAACCGCAGATCGGGGATATAGATGTCGCGAGGGTCTCGACCGAGCGGCCGCTGCTCGCGGTCGCGCGGGTCGGGTGCCATCGGGTTCCTGACGATATCCGCACGGCTCACCCGGTAGATATCGGCGACGTCGGTGCGGCGTCCGACGCTCGCCAGCATGCCCGACAGATCATCGAGCCGCTGCGCAATGACATGGATCACCTCGCCTTCGCGCTGGACCTGACCGCGCACCCCCATCATCGACGCGCCCAGGACAGTGCGGCGGTTCTTCTCGAAGGCATTGGTCCATACGACGAGATTGGCGACATCCGTCTCATCCTCGAGCGTGATGAACATCACGCCCTTGGCGCTGCCGGGCTTCTGGCGGACCAGCACCAGCCCGGCCAGTTCGATCCAGCGCCCGTCGCGCGTGGTGCGCAACTGCTCGCAGGTGATCATCCGGCGCGCCTTGAGCTCGTCGCGCAGGAACGCAACCGGATGCGCGCGCAGCGACAGACCTGAGGCGCGATAATCCTCGACCACCTCCGCGCCTTCACCCATCTCGGCCAGGATGACGCTGGGCTCAATCGCTTCCTCGCGCAGCTTGCCGGCCCGCTCGTCCGCTGCTGCGAACAGCGGCAGCGCCGCGTTCCCGAGGCCCTTCACCGCCCAGAGGCCCGATCGCCGGTCGGCGCCGAGCGATCCGAACCCGTCGGCATCGCCAATCCGGTCCAGCGCGCCGCGCCCGACACCGGCACGGTGCTGGATTTCCTCGATGCTGGTATAGGGCCTGCCGCCCCGCGCGGTGATGATCGCCGCTGCATCCGCATTGGCCAGATCGCGCGCCATGCGCAGGCCGAGCCGCACCGCCTTGTAGCGACCGCGGCCCTCTTCCAGCGTGCAATCCCAGCGACTGGCATTGACGTCGATCGGCCGGATCTCGACGCCATGTTCGCGCGCGTCGCGCACGATCTGCGCCGGGGCATAGAAACCCATGGGCTGCGCATTGAGGAGGCTCGCGCAGAAGGCGTCGGGATGATGGCATTTCATCCAGGACGAGGCATAGGCGATCAGCGCAAAGCTGGCGGCATGACTTTCGGGAAAGCCATAGGAGCCGAACCCCTCAATCTGCTTGAAAGTTTTCTCGGCGAACTCCTGATCATAGCCCCGGCCGACCATGCCGCTGATCAGCTTGTCGCGGAAATGGCTGACGCCGCCAGTCAGTTTGAACGTCGCCATCGCACGGCGCAGCAGGTCCGCCTCGCTGGCGGTGAAGCCGGCGCATTCGATCGCCACGCGCATTGCCTGTTCCTGGAACAACGGCACCCCGAGCGTCTTTTCCAGCACCCGCCGCAACTCTTCGGTCGGATAGGTCACCTCCTCCTCGCCGTTGCGACGCCGGCGATAGGGATGGACCATGTCGCCCTGAATCGGGCCGGGCCGCACGATCGCGACCTGGATGACGAGATCATAGAAGGTCCTGGGCGCCATCAGCGGGATCGAGGCCATCTGCGCGCGGGACTCGATCTGAAAGACGCCCAATGTGTCGGCCCTGCGGATCATCGCATAGGTCGCGGGATCCTCGGCCGGAATGGTCGCGAGGTCATGCCGCAGCCCCTTGTCGTTCTCGAGAAACTCGAACGCGCGGCGCATGCAGCTCAACATGCCGAGCGCGAGCACATCGACCTTCATGAAGCCGAGGAGATCGATATCGTCTTTATCCCACTCTATCACCTGGCGATCGTCCATCGCCGCCGGTTCGATCGGCACCAGTTCGTCGAGCCGGTCGCGGGTCAGCACGAAACCACCGGGATGCTGGGACAGATGACGCGGGGTGTTGATCAGCTGGCGGGCGAGGTCGAGCGTCAGCGCGAGGCGCGTGTCGCTCATATCGAGGTTGAGCTCCTGCGCGTGCTTCTCCTCCACCCCTTCGCGGCTATAGCCCCAGATCGCCCCGGCCAGGCCCGCCGTCACATCCTCGGACAGGCCGAGCGCCTTGCCGACTTCGCGCACCGCGCCGCGCGCCCGGAAGCGCGTGACGACGGCGGTGAGCGCTGACCGGGTGCGGCCATAGGTCTCGTAGATCCACTGGATCACCTCCTCGCGCCGCTCATGTTCGAAATCGACATCGATATCGGGCGGCTCGCGCCGCTCGGCCGATACGAAGCGTTCGAACAGCAATTCCGAGCGCACCGGATCGATCGAGGTGATGCCGAGCACGTAGCAGACCGCGCTGTTCGCCGCCGACCCGCGCCCCTGGCACAGGATCTCGCGGCGCCGCGCTTCGGCCACGATCGCATGGACGGTCAGGAAATAGGGGGCGTAATCGAGCTGCCCGATCAGCTGGAGCTCATGCTCGAGCTGCCTGCGCACCTTGCCATCGACGCCTTGCGGATAGCGCGTCGGCGCCTTCTCCCAGGTAAGGCGCTCCAGTTCTTCCTGCGGGGTGCGGCCGGGCACCTGGATCTCGTCGGGATATTGATATTTGAGCTCATCGAGACTGAACGCGCAGCGCCTGGCGAATTCGACGCTGCGCGCGACCGGGCTGCTATCCTTCAAATAGCGCCGGAAGAGCCGCGTCATCTCCGCGCCGGTCTTCAGATACCGGTCGGCAAAACGCTCGCGCGCGTTGCCCAGCGTGTCGATGGTGCATTTCTCGCGGATGCAGGTGACGACATCCTGCAGCAGGCGGCGCTCGGGCAAATGATAGAGAATGTCGTTGGTCGCGATCGTCGGCACGCCTGCGGCGGCCGCGATCCGCGACAGATCGCGCAGCCGGATCGCGTCCCTGGGCCGCCGCCGGACTGACAGCGCCATATAGGTGCGTTCGCCAAACAGCCGCTTCGTGCGCGCCAGCGCGGCCTGCGTCGTCGCATCGGCCCTGTCGGGGACGAGCATCGCCAGCAATCCCTCGTTCCAATCCGCCACATCCGACCAGTCGAGATGGCAGGCGCCTTTGCCCGCGCGCGTCTTGCCGATGCTGAGCAGGCGGCACAGGCGACCATAGGCCGCCTTGTCGGTGGGATAGACGAGGAGGGCGGTGCCATCGGTCAGATCGAGGCGGCAGCCGACGATTGCACGGACGCCGGTCTGCCGCTCCGCGTCCCATGCGCGCACGATCCCGGCGACCGAATGACGATCGACGACGCCGAGCGCCGGCATCTCCATCGCCGCCGCCGTCGCGAACAGATCCTCGGGGCTCGAGGCGCCGCGCAGGAAACTGAAATGCGTCGTCACCTGGAGTTCGACATAGTCCGGCTCGCCCGTGCTCATGCGAAGGCGCCGTGGATGAACCAGCGCATGGGGCCGGTCGCGGCGCTCTCGCCGTCGCCGGCGCGGAACAGCCAGTAGCGCCCGCCACTCAGCGTCTCGACCTGATAATAATCGCGCACGCTGAGCGGTTGTCGGCCCTCGATGCCGCCATCGCGCCACCATTCGCCATGCAGCCGCTCCGGGCCGTCACCCTGCGTCACCCGGTATCGTCTGCCGCGCCAGATGAACATGCGCGGCGCATCGTCGGGCAGCAGCGCAATCACCTCGATCGGCTCGGGCCTGGCCAGCAGGCGCGCGGGGCGGGGCAGATCATCGTCCCACCCTGCGCCGCGTGCTTCGCCCAGCGCCGGCGCGCCGGTCGCCGAGCGTTCGGGCATGCCGCTGGGGCAAGGCGCCATCCGGTGCAGGTTTCCGGGTCCGAAGCGGTTGGCGAGCGTATCGACCAGCGCCGCGAGATCGGGTCCGCGCCGGCCCAGATGCTCAAGGCTCTCGCCCTGTCGCGGCGCGGCCGCCTCCATCAGCGAGACCAGCAGTGTCATCGCCTCGATGCCGAGACCCGGTTCTACCGTCTCGATCTTCGCGCACAGCAATTTGGCGAGATGCTCCGCATCCCGGCTCGGCGTCGCCGTCCCGATGCGGATGACTTGGGCTTGGCCATCGACACGGTGAAAATAGCAGTCGAGACGCCTGCCGCCGCGCCCCGCACGGGCGAGCTGCTCGACAATATCGGCGACGAGATCGCCGATCACCTGGGCGAAGGCCTCCGGTGTGGCGATCGGCTCCATGAAACCACGCCGCGCGCGCGGCATCTGTTCCGGAAAGATCGGCTCTATGGGTTCTGCGACCTGCCCGATCGCCTGGTCGAGACGGCGATGCAGGCTGCGCCCGAACCGCTTGGCAAGCGGCGCGCGCGCAGCGCCGAGCAATTGCTCGACCCGTTCGAAGCCGAGCTTGCGCAAGCCCTCGACGATTTCGGCTTCGAGCCGCAGCGCCGGGATTGGGAGCAGCTCCATTGCCCGGCGATGCTGCCCCGGCTCGATGACAACGGGCCTGCCGTCACGGACATGCCGCGCGACTGCGTGCGCGCAGCCCGCCGTGTCGGCGGCTGCAATATGCGCCGTCACGCCGAAGGCCGCGATCCGGCGATGCAGATCCTTGAGCAGCGCGGTCTCGCTGCCGAACAGCGACGCGCAGCCGGTGATGTCGAGCCACAGCCCGTCGGGTGCGTCGGGCGCGACGATCGGCGAATAACGCTGCCCGGCCCACAGGGCGAGGCGGCGCAGGCCGTCCATGTCAGCGTCTGGCTGGGCATCAATGACCGCGAGGTCGGGCGCGAGCATCCGCGCCTTGGTGACGGTCATGCCAGGCGTAACGCCGAGCGCCCGCGCGGCAGCGTCCACCGCCGCGACGATCCGGCGGCCATGGTCGGGAATTGCGGTGACGAGCGGTCCGTCGGGCGCGGTGATGCTACGCCCTTCAGGCGGCGATTTGGCTGTCGCCCGTCGCAGCCGGTCGGTCGACCAGTGCGGCAGGTAGACCGATACGACCCGTCGCATCGCAGCCCTCCACAATCCAAGCGTGCGGATTACCGCCGCGTACGCGCTCCAGCGCCACCTGCCAGCGCGGACGGCCAAGGCTCGGGATGCCGAGATCCTCGCTCGGGCTCGCGGTCACCCGCCAGCGCGTGACCGCCGCCGTGCCCTCGGCTGCTTGGCCGACCTTTGCGGCGCGCCGGAAGATGAAGGCCGGCACGCCCGACCCCTCGGCCGCCAGTTGCAGCCGCTTGTACGCGGTGGTGCTGTATTTGCCAATCTCGCCCACGACGCCGCCGATCCCGGCATGGCGCAGGCATTCCTCCATCGCGAGCAGGACATTGGTGTCGCTGCCCGCCTCGATATAGATCACCCGGTCGGGATGCAGTCCGGCGAGGTGGAGCGCGGGCGCAAACAGGTCGCGCCATCGCAGGCACCACAGGACAGGCCCCTCCATCCGCGCGAGAATGCCGGCCAGGAACACCGTGGCGCTTGCATCGTCGGCAAGGTCGGGGCTGCCCGCGACCTCATGGAGCGCGCCGCCGGCAATGCCGCCGCCCGGCAGCCGCGCGTCGATCGCCTCGATCCCGAAGGGCGTGGTTGCGTGGCGCACACCACTGCCCTCGATCTGCGCAATATGCGCCCGCAGCTGATCAAGGACGGTGGCTTCACGCATGGCATTCAAGAGACTCAGGAATTGTTATGTTCTCTGTTTGTTCGTTCTGCTGCGGTCCAGAGTCAAGCATCGGGTCCGTTCCGAATGTGGACAGGACGGCCCAAGTGGCGGGGGAGCGGGCATTTCCTTTTCGAGAAAAAATTTGCATCCGGGCGGCGCACGCCTGCGCGCAGGCTATGACAGCCCCATCATGACCGCTCCCTTCGACCTCGACCGATTCGTCGCCGCCCAGGCGCAGATCTTTGACACGGCCTTTGGCGAGATCCGCCGCGGCGCCAAGCGCAGCCATTGGATGTGGTTCATCTTTCCGCAGATCGCTGGCCTCGGGTCGAGCGAAATGGCGCGGCGCTATGCGATCGGGTCGCTCGACGAGGCGCGCGCCTATCTCGCGCATCCGGTGCTGGGCGCCCGGCTGCGCGACTGTGTGGCGGCACTGCAGGATCTGACCGGCACCAGCGCGGAGGCGGTGTTCGGTGGGATCGATGCCCTCAAGCTGCGCTCGTCCCTCACCCTGTTCGCGCAGGCCGGGGGCGGGGGTCTGTTCATCGCCGCGATCGATCGCTGGTTCAATGGCGAGGCCGATCCGGCGACGCTTGCGCGCCTTGGCCCTCGCTGAGGCAAGGAACCGCTCGCGCGTCGATCGGTTCTGAAAGACGAGGCCGCCTGTTTCCCCCCGCGCATGCGGCCCCTGATACGGACCCGCCGATTCCCCCTTCCGGCGGGTCCATTTCCTCCTCTTTCTGGACCTGAGCATAGGCGCCGTGACGCCTATCGCGCGCGGCACCAGTCGGGCTTGGGCTGGCGGCGCAGCCAGGGCCGTGCTGCGCCGATGCTGATCAGTCTTGCGGCCAGATCGCGCCCGTCGAGCGTGACGCGCGCGACAGTGCGATTATAGCTGCGCCCGATCCGCTCGAAGCGGATCGTCTTGCCATCGAGCAGGGCTTTCGCCTGGCGGGTCGCCGCCTTGCCGCGCGCGAGCTCGGCAGCGCATTTGGCCTGGTCGGCGCGGCTCTCAGGCGCATCGATATCGGCGATCCGGATCCGCTCGCCACTCATCAGGCGAAAGGTGTCGCCGTCGGTCACAGAGCTGATTTTGCCGGTCGCGGCGGGGAGCGCTGCCGCGCTCGACAGGGAGCAAACGAACAACAGGGCGGCGAGGGCGTGTCGGTAGGAGAGGGTCATCGGCCCCGCTCTAGCCGTCCTGACCATCACGAACAAAGGGGCAACCGGCGCGGCGTGCAAACTGGGCGGCGGGGTCGGTGGCGGGACGTCTCATGCCGGCCGACGGAATCCCCCCGCTCTTTGAGGCGCAATCCTTGGTCGCTCCCGCGGACCTATTCGATCAACCCGTAAAGGGTCCGTACGCTCACGCTACGGCCTTTTGCCGTGCCGCCAAAAGGTGATCGCGGCCACGGGAGCGACGCTTCGGGCGCCAGTCGAGCGGGGATGAACCCGCCGGCACCACAAGGAGCCTCGATATGTTCACCGATCTTGGGACCGCCCGCAAAAGCGCACTCACTCTCTCGAAGACCCTGATGGCCGCCACGATGGTCATCGCAATCGGAACGCAGTTCGCCGTCATCACCGCCGACGACTTCGATGGCGACGTCGCCGTGCTCAACGAATATGATCCCTTCGCCTGACAATCAGGCGGGGGCTGCCGCCCCCGCCGCCTTTCGAGATCCGTTGCCATTGGAAGACCTGCCGAGCCAGACCAGCGCCCATTATCTGCACTCGACCCTGCGCGAGCGCATTGTCGAGCATGTCTTTGTAGGCGAGGCGCTGCGGCGTCTGTGGCAGCGCGGGATTACCGGGGTGGAGGTGCTGCGCTCGGAGTTCGATGCCGGCGGCTATGATCTGGTGATGAGCTACAAGGCGATCACCCGGCATATTCAGTTCAAGACGGTGACCTTGGGCGGGCGCGCGCCGCGCGTGACCGCAAACCTCAAGCTCATGGAGAAGCCGAGCGGCTGCATCATCTGGATCGTGGTTTCACCCAACCTCGATCTCCTGTCCTATCTCTGGTTCGGCAATGCGCCTGATGTGCCGTTGCCCGATATTCGCGGCTTTCCGGTCGCACGCCATGCCAAGGGAACGGCGCAGGGCAAGAAGAACGAAAGACCGATGCACCGGGTGATCGCCAAGGGACAATTCGAGAAGGTCGCGACGCTCGATCTGATCCTGACCAGATTGTTCGGTCCGCTGGATTAAGGGAGGTCGGGGCACCGGCTGCGCCGGACCGGGCTCTAGGCTGACGCCCCGAGCCCCGTGCCGGGTCTCGGCCCTGCCGGGTAACGATCCCTTGCTGGAAAGGCGATTGCTCTAGCGGGCGGTCGGCCCAAGCAGCGTCTCGGCCGTGACCGGCGCGACGCCATTGGCGAGGCCCTCGGCGAGGCCGGGATCGCCCAGCAATGTTCGCCATGGACCGCCATAGCCGGGCGAGGCCAGATAGAAGGCCGCACCGTCACAGGCGACCATGCGGCAGCGCTCCTGTACGTCGATGAGCGAACCGCTGCTGCCATGGCGCGCGACCATGTCGTCCAGGTCGACACGCATCAGCGCCCCGCACCGCCGGCATTGGCTGCGCACCAGGACTTTGTGCCGCTGCATCGCGCCGATGCTGCGCAGCGCGACAGGCCAGAGGATGTGAAGAGCAGCGGTCATCGGGCAATGATAGTCCGCGTCACCGTCCGGTCCAGCATTCTGATGCCCGTCCAGCGAAATCACCTGTTCCTGTGTGCCGCCCAAAGCTCGGGTGTCATCACCATGTCCGGGTCTCGCCGAGGCGCTGTCCCGCGCAAGCCCGTGGCCGGGCTTCTCCACTGCCGTTGCGACCCTACAGGTGCGCGAGCCCGCTTTGCCCCGGCGCGCCGGCCAGTGTTGAAAGACCCCGATCGGCGGGGTTTCGAACGCACAGGACAGATCGCATGCCCGAGCATCAGAGCCATACCTCTTCGCAGCCCGATCGCACTGCAACCATCGCCCAGCTCAATGACGCGCTGCGCCACTCGCTCACCCGGCCAGGCCATAACCGCGTGGTCATGACCATCGGCGTTCAGAGCCTGATCGGCGACGTCAGCCTGTTCCGCAACTTTCAGGCCCGGGCGCAATTGCTGCGCACCATCCGCGACTATGACAGCTTCGGTCCCGACGTGGATCCGCATGGCGAGCGCGATTTCGGCCGGTTCACCTTCCGCGACGCGGTGCTCTACTGGAAGATCGACTATTATGACCGCGCGCTGGAGTTCGGCTCGCCCGATCCGACCGACGAGAATGTCACCACGCGCGTGCTGACCATTCTTCTCGCGCAAGAGTATTGAGCCATGCTGGCCTCGCGCGGCGGGGCCAGCCCTCCTCATGAAGGCGGTGCCGGGCAAAGTCTGCTCGAGCAGACTTTGGTGCGCGCTGCGCCGGTCGTGCCGGGGAGACGCCTCATCGCGGGCGTATTGAATTCAATACGGTGGGCGCAGATCATCGGGGCAGCGCGAGAGGAGAGAGAGCATATGGTGACGGAGGGGCAGGGGAGCGAGGAACGGCGCTCGGCCTTTCTGCAGCTGCGGGTGACCCCGCAGATGCACGCCGCGATCGCAAGGCTCGCGCTCGACCACGATAATATCACCATCCGCGCGCTCGTCATGAACGCGCTGAAGCAAACCTATGGTCTTGATGTCCCCGATGCGGAACTTCGCGACCAACGCGGCCGGCAGCCCCGGCCCGCGGCTGCTACAGGAGACTGATCATGGCGGAGTATTTTTCCCAGCATCCCGATCACGCGATCCTCTTCGGTTTCGCGTGCTTCGCCTTCACCGTCTATCTGTTTCGCGATGTCGGCCCCCGGTTCGGCAAAGGCGGTGGGGACTGGTCGGCGCGCGACCATTATGAGCGCAACCTTCGCAACGGTGGCGACGATTTCTGAGCGCGGCGCCTGGCAGGGAAACATGATGTGAAGACCATCGTCATCAGCCTGCTCAAGGGCGGCGTCGGCAAGACCTTCTTTGCGACCCATCTCGCCTGGTATCTGGCCGAGCAGGCGGGGCGGCGGGTCGCGTTCATCGATCTCGATCCGCAGGGGTCGTCGACCCGCCGGCTCGCGAAGGAACGGACCGGCTGGTTTTCCGCCGACCTGTTCGATCCCGACGCAAAACTGGTGCTGGACGACGCGGCCGGCATCACCGTGTTCGCGGCCGATCCGCGTCTCCAGATGGTCAAGGCTGCGCAGGACGTGCACGACTTCATCGTTCGCTTCCGCGAGCTGCCTCACCACTTCGATTATTGTGTGATCGACACCGGACCCAAATGGGACGAGCTCACCTTGAGCGCGATGGCGGTCGCGGACGAAGTCATCGCGCCGGTTCAGGTCGCCGAGGATTCGCTGGAATGCGCCAAGATGCTGCTGACTGCGCTCAAGAAGGCCGAGGGCGCGCGCGGCGGGCGCAAGGTCAATTTCCTCGGGCTGCTGCCCTCGATGGTCAATGCCTTCGACAAGCGGGACATGGACAATGCGGTCAAGCTCACCCAGGCGGTCGGCCCGGCGCTCATGTTCCCCGCCTTCGTGAAGGCGCGCCCGACCTACAAGCATTCGGCCGAGAACCATCATGCGGTCTGGCATGAAACGGGGAGCGGCGCCAAGGCGGCTTCGGACGAGATCCGCTCGATCCTCGCCGAAGTAGAACGGCGCGTCGATGCGCGGGCGAAGGAGAGCGCCTGATGGGCAAATTCGATCAGCGCGCCGAAGAGTTCGGAATGCTCGTGGGCGCGCATGAGAGCGCACGGCGCGTCGAGGACTTGCCGCTCGACTGGGTGATGCCCGACCCCGGCAATCCGCGCACGCACTTCGACGAAGTGGAACTCGCCGAGCTTGCAGCGTCGATCGAGGTGCGCGGCGTGCTGCAGCCGATCATCGTTCGCCCCAGGAATGCGGACGGCAAACATGTCATCCGCATGGGCGAACGGCGCTACCGCGCATCGCTCGCGGCGGGCAAGACGACCATTCCGGCGATCGTCAGCGAAGCGGGGGAGGGCGGTGACGTCCTCGCCGATCAGATCGTCGAGAATGATCAGCGCGCCAGCCTCTCGTCGCGTGAACTCGCGCTTGGCGTCGAGCGCATGCTGGCGCAGGGCAAGACCCAGGCCGAGATCGCCAAGGCGCTCGGCCGGTCCAAGCAGTTCGTCTCGCTCTACGCAGCCTATGGCGAGATGGAGCCTTATCTGCGCGAGGCGATCGACAAGGCCCCCATCCGCGTCCTCTACGATCTCCACCGCGCCGCCCGCAAGCATCCGGTCGAGGTGCGCGGGTTCGTCGCAGGACTGGGCGAGCGTGGCGTCACGCTTGCCGAAGGTAGCCGGTTCATTGCCTCGCTCAAGGGTGCGGTCGATGCCGGTTCCGCGCCTGCGCCCACCGCGCCGGCAGCCGTGCCCGCCGCACCATCGCCAGCCAAGCCGACGGGCCGGGCAGGGCACGCGCGTCCGATCGTGGCGCCCAGCCCCGTCAAGGTGATGGTCGGCGCCCGATCCGCCCGGCTCATATTGCCCGAGCGCGTTCGGGTGGTGTTCGATGACGGCGATGAGGGTGAGGTCGCCTCGCGCGATCTGTCGTTCGAATGAGCGCTGGACTGGAGTAGGCTGTTTCTCAACCTGCGATGAGTCGCTTCGCGCAAGGAGGCATGATGACCGGCGAACTGGACGATATCTGCGCACAGGTGGATTGCCCGAAATGTGGAGCCGAACTGAGTGTTCCGTACCGGCAGATGCGCTTGCAGAAAGCCGCTGCCTGTTCCTGCGGCGCGATGATCCGGCTCGAGGATGATACGCCGATCGCGGCCATCCAGCGCTTGATCGACGAGGCCAACCCGCCGCACCCGGACAATGATGGGTAGCGCTGGCCCCGGCCAACAGCACCACTCACTCCGCGTCAGTAAGCTTGAATTTTCAGATCGAATGATGGCGGCATCCCTCCTTCAGGGATGCCGCCATTTTCTTTTCAACGATCATTTCGGGCTTGCTTGCGCAGCCGGTGAGGCGCTTCTTCCAGAGAGGCTGCGAGTCTGCTTGAGCAGACTATGGAAGGGGTCAATTAAGGTGAGGGCCGGATAGGCTTGTCGCCGGGGATGTTTAACAATAGGATGGCGCATGGCTTTTTTCGGCCTCCGCCTGCCCGATGATCTCGCGGCGCGCTTCGATGCGATGGCAGCCTCCCGCGGCGGCCGCTCGGCACTGCTGCGTGGGCTGGTCGACGAGGCGCTGCGCACGAACGCGGACGATGTCGTGGTGCCGGCGCCTCGCGAGCGCACGACGGGCCGGGTCGAGGTTCGCCTGACCCCGAGCGACCTGGCCTTGCTCGATGCGGCGGCGGAGGCGCGTGGCCTCAAGCGCACCGAATGGATCGTTGCCCTTTTGCGCCGGCGTCTCTTCGGCAAGGCACCGCCACCGCGTCCCGATCGCGCGGCGATCGCGCAGTCCTGGCGCGAGCTCAACCGCATCGGCATCAACCTCAATCAGGCGGTCCACGCTCTGCACGCCGCGACGATGGTCGATTCCGGCCTCGACCTCGCACGGGAGGCCGCTCGCGTTGCGTCCTTCAGGGATGACGTCGCCGAGAAGCTTGCGGCGCTGGGCCAGGCGCTCAAGGGCGACGCGAGCTACTGGGATACGCCGGCATGAGCGGCGGTGACGAAGACATCCTGCCGCTACCGAGCCTGATGGAGGCCTGGCGACCGCCGAGCGGGGGTAAGCGCACGCTGAAAGGGGCAACGCTGCGGATCCGGGGCAGCCGGGGCGGGGCGGCAAGCGATGGCTCGGCGATGCTCACGCCCGCGCAGGCGCGCGCCAAGCTCGAGCGTATCGTGCGCAAGGCACCCGAGGTCATGGTCAAGATCTCGGGCAAGCAGCGGGGGCCTGCGCATCTCGCCGAGCATTTCGGCTATATCTCGCGGCACGGCAAACTTGAGGTGCGCAGCAGCGAAGGCGAGATCATCACGGACGAGAAGCGGCTCAAGGCAATCGCGGGTGACTGGGCGATGCTCGACGATGCGATGAACCCGACCGGGCGCGATCGGCCGACATCCATGTCGATGGTGCTGTCGATGCCGGGTGGCACGACCGATGCGGCCACCATCCATGACGCGGTCCAGGCTTTTGCCCGCGTCGAGTTCGAGGGGCAGTTCGCCTATATGGTCGCGCTCCACACCGATACCGACCATCCACATGTGCATCTGACCGTCGCCACCCAGGGCGAGGACGGCACCCGGTTCAATCCGCGCAAGGCCGACCTGCATCATTGGCGTGAAAGCTTTGCGCATGAGCTGCGCGAACGCGGCGTGGCTGCCGAAGCCACGCCGCGCCGGGCGCGCGGCCATGTCCAGAAACGCAGCCGCTCGTCGGCCCGGCATCTCGACGCGCGGACCGACGGCCTTGGCGCAGGAGAGGGCAAGGGCCTCGACATTCACCGCCTGACCGAAGAGCGCGCTGAAACCTTCGCGAACGCGGCCGAGCCCGAGCGCCGGCCCGAGGATGTCGCAGCGCTCGGCCGTCAGAAGTTCATTCGTGCGACCTACCGTGAGGCTGCCGCAGCGCTCGCGGCAACCGGCAAGGAGGAGGATCTGGCACTGGCGCAGGATGTGACCAGCTTCGTGGCCGCCATGCCGCCGGCCGTGTCCCGGCGCCTTGCCCGTGCGCGTGAGATCATGATGGCGCAGCGCGCAGCCGGGCAGGGGGAGCGCACGCCAGAGATGGGATCCAAGGCTGCGGACAAGCCAGACCGGGAGCCGCACAAGCCGCGTGACCGGGAACGCTGAGCGATCGGTTGCGCCGCGCCGCTAGTTGGGCGGGGCGCTGCGGGCCGCGAGGGTACGTAGCATCGACACCCATTGGTCCAGGATTTCGGCCTGATCGGGATCGGTCTCGCGCGTGACGCGCGCATAGACGCTCAGAGCGCCTGCAAATTCCTCCAGGGATGCGACGCCAGCGCGCGCCAGTAGAGCGCCGATGATCCCGAGGGTCCCGCCGATCGCGCTGACGACCGGATCCTTGTCTTCAGGCTCCATCAAAAAGCTGGAGAGACGGACAGACGTCCACCAAAGCTCAGGTCGTTGATCACGCTCCAGTTCCCTTTGTCGAGCGCCCGCGCCACCCCGAAGCCATCTTCTCCGGACAGCCGGCGGCACGCCCTGAATTATGAGGCGTGCCGGCGTTGGAACCGGGTGTTCGAAACCTGAAACGAGACAGGCGCGGCCGCCTTTGGGCCGGGTGGCCTTGGACATACGCGTCCGCCACCCGGTCTCCATAGCTGGGACCGGCTCTCGCTTTTGAAGGTTTCGACGCCTCCACCCATGTCTCCACGGGCAAGGTCAATTAGGCCAGATCGGGTCGAATTTGCAATCACGAAGGCGACTTAGGACGTCGCCAATTCGAATTTTCAACAGGGGAAAGGGAACGCGATACGCTGCTGGGCGCGCGCATCCTTGCTACTCTCGCGCCATGAAACGCCTTCACTCTCGATGGCGGGCTCGACGCGACACCCGCGCTATCTCCACCCTTCGCGAGATCGAGCAGTCGATCGGGGCGCTTGGCGACGAAGATCTTCTCGATCTCGAGGACATATTTGGGACCAGCGACACAGCGCCGCTCGGACGCATGGCGAGGTCGGAAATGGCGCGCAGGGGTCTTCGCGCCTGACTGGCGCTGGCTAGTTCGTCTCCGCCGATTTTGCCGCGCGGCGCGACCACAGCTCGGTGGTCCTGTCCATCTCGATCAACTTGTCCGGGAACACCCGATCCCGGAACGCTTCAACATCGGCGAGCGAGCCGTGCAGCCATCGATCATATTCGTCCTCCTGTAGCAGGACGGGCATTCGGTTGTGGACCGGTGCGATCGCTGCGTTCGCATCGGTCATCAGTCCCGAATAGACTGCACCCCATTCATCGCTGTGCCGCCACATCCCCGCCCAAGCGAAGATCGGGGCATCCTTCACGCGAAACCAGGTCCGGGTCATCGATCCCTTCTCGCCTTCTGCCTCGGCAAATCCCGTCAGCGGAATGAGGCAACGCCACTGAGGCTTGGGCGCGATCCCCCGCCACATGAAGTTGGTGAGATCAGCGATATTGTTGACCGGCTTCGGCTTGATCGGGACACCGGTCTTCTTGCTCTTCATAGGTCGGGGAAAGCCCCAGACCATCGATTCAAGTACCCTCTCGCCATCGGCCTCGCGCACCACCATTCCCGGATATCCCGGCAGGGTCTCCTCGGGCGTGTTGAACGACGCCGGTGCGGCAACACCGAAATGGGCGGCGACCTCGGCAGCGCTTTTGCGCACGGTATAGAGATTACACATGGCTACCCTCGGCGAGGCGACTGTACGGGTTCTTGCTCACTGCCACGCTCAGAGCAATGCCATTTGCGGGCGCAGCGCAACCGGCAGATCGCCGCTGCGCCAGAGATCGTCACTATCGAGTACCTGCATCCGCTCGGCCGCGATGGGCGGGCGAAACTGGAAGCCGATGACATCCTGAATGCTGCCGCCCAGCCAGCGCGCATAATCCTGTGACTCCAGCAGCACGGGCATGCGATCATTATACGGCATGACCGCGCTGTTCGCGTCCATCGTCATGCCGGCATAGACCGGCCCATAGTCCGGCACGTTGCGACAGAAGCCCGCCCAGGCAAGAAGGGGCCGGTCGACGATCGAAAACCAGCTGCGCGTCTTGGCTCTCGCATCGCCGTGCGGATTGGCGAAATGGGTGAGCGGAATGAGGCAGCGATATTGCGGGTGGACGACCATGCTGTCCCACAGCGGATTGGTCAGGTCGGCGACGAGACCGATCCGGCCTGGCGGCTCGTCCCGTTCGCGCATCTCACGGGTGAGCCGCGGAAAGCCCCAGTCCATTTCGCGCAGGATCCGACGGCCGCCCTTTTCGAAGATGACCAGGCCTGGCAGTGCCTCGACAGTCTCCGAAGGGACGACAAGATCAGCCTTCGCCTCGGCATTGAAATGCGCGGCGATGTCGGCAGCTGTACTGATGACTGTGTAGAGCCGTGACATGGCTCACCTCTCGCATCTCACAAAACGAATCGATGCGAGAGCTTATCACGGAACATAGATGGAACAAAACGGGCGAGGCTTACGCCGTCTCCTCGCCGATGCAGTCGCCAAGAGCGCGGAGCTGGCCAGCGAATTTGTCCGGGTTCTCGCGCTGTAGACGCTCGAGATTGATCGCCTTCCACCGCAGCGCAGGCAGTTCGGCAATCTCCGGATCGAGCCCGACCGCCGACCAATCGGGCGCGAGTTCGTGAAACGACATGAGGAAGCGCCTGTTGGCGGGCTGTCGCGCCCGTTCGCCAAGTTCGCTGATCAGGCGCTCGCGCGCGTCGAGCAGCGCCTCGAGCGGCAGGTCCGTGACGGTCATGCCGAGAAACTCCGCACCATATTGATCGCGGATGTCGAGCCGGTGCGGACATAGCAACTCATGGGCAGGGCGCGGATGACTGACGAGGTAGATGAGGAACGCCTTGAAGAGGTCATCGCTGATCCCTTCATTGGCGAAGAGAAAATGAATGTCGAACAGATCGCGCGGGTGCTGGCGGTCGAGCGCGGCCGCGATCTTGCCCGCATAGAGATCTGCCTCGGACACCAGCTGCATCTCGGCAAAACCGAAACGGTCTTCGACCGCGCGGCTGACCGATCGCACGGCAGGCGAAAATACCGTTCCGCGCAAGACCGGCGAGACCTCGATCTTGATCGTCACACCGTCGGCTTGGACGACAAGACGCTTGCCGTCGGGAAGCAGGCGACGCTCGACCGCCATGCGGCCACCCCGTTCGAGACGGCCCGCGACCCGTTCGAGCCCGTCTCTCACGGCCTGCAATGAGCTCTCGCGATCGGCAACCGGCAGGTAGACAAGGTCGATGTCGACCGACAGGCGTGGGAGATCCCGCACGAACAGGTTGATCGCCGTTCCGCCCTTGAGCGCGAAGATCTCCTCCTGCGCGATTTCCGGGATGGCGCGGACCAGCAGGCGTACCTGGTCCGCATAGATCTGCGCCGTCATTGGTCTTCACTTTCGGTTTTGGGGCCGAAGGCTTCGGGCACCGTGATCTGATACCGTGTGTCCAGTCGGCCACCGGGTACGAGCTGGCGTTTGCCCCGGCCCAGATCGACGACGTCGCGATCGATCCGCTTCGCCCAGCCATGCGCGTGACGATCGGCGAAGAACAGGAACAGTCGCTTGGCCCTGATACTCGTGCAGCTTTTCAGCAGGTCCGTCACCAGCCGGGGACGAAGGGTCGTGAGGTTCTCGAAGATCTTGTCGGCATGGTCGAAGGTAAGGCTCGCAGGCACATCGTCCATCAGCTCGATCGTCGCACGCTCGGCGCTGGCGACGCGGAGGAAATGATCCCAGGCTTCGCTGGCCTGTGGCGAGGCCGCCACATCGCCGAGCCGCGTAGTGCCGAGATCGAGGCGGTGCCAGTCGATGCCGAGGTCCGACGCCTCGAACAGCGTGCGTCGGTGCATCACGAGCTGGGCGTTGGTGGACAAGGTCGCGAGCCAGGAAGGGGCTGCATGGTCCGGGTCGTAGAGATGGACCGTCCGTTCCCCGCCGAGCCGGGCGAAATGCCCGAGACCGTGGAGCTCGAGAGCGGTTATGCCGCCCACATAGAGTTCGCCGGCTGCGGTCCGCTGCGCCGACATCACGGCCATGTCCCATCGCAGCGATGCTGCGGCACCTTGTGTCGTCGTGCGCCGATAGACCCGGGGCGCGACGCGCTCGAGCCACCCGCGCCGAACATAATCATGGACCGATGTGCGGGCGACGCCCTGCGCCTGCAACCACGCCGAATCCACGAGCAGACCCGGCGGCAACGCCGTGAGAAGCTGGTTCAGAGTCTGGCGCTTTTGTCCGTCCATACCGGACAAATTGCCGTATTTCTGAACCGCTGACAAGGATCAGTTTATAATATCGCGATTTCGTTCGCTTCAAACGAACAGAATGCGCGATTGATGAACCAATCGATACGCAGCGTCAGCGGGCCCGATTGCGTTCCGGCGGTTTATGCTCGCGGCCAGGCCGTACTGTCGCGCCGCGCGCGGGCGCCGCGGCAGGCTCCACGCTTCGCTGCACCGACGGACCCCGATCCCGGACTTCGGCAGGCTTTATGGTGCGCCCCGCTGCGACATGCGCCTGAAGCTGCGCCCGGGCGACCCCCATGACCCGCATGATCGCCTCGGGATTGTCGAACAGGGTGCGCTGCACGACCGCTTCCATGACCCGCAACTGGCTGTCGATCGCGCGATCGTTCGGCAGGCTCCGGTCCGATCCGCGCGGCGGCGCGCGATCCGCCTGACCCTGCGTCGACGACCGGCGGGCCGGCGCGGGGTCTCTGCTCTCGGCGGCATCCCGCGACGTTATCGGCGCGATGCTGTTCTTGCTCGCCTCGCCGCGCACGCGATCAAGCTCCTGCAGGTCGCGCTCATTGGGCTTATAGCCCCGGACTTCGAGGCCGTTTCGCGAAGCCTCGAGCCAGGCCGCCCGACGAAAGGTCTCGGATCCGGTGATATGGATGCGGTCCCATCCACGATGCTGCGCGATCGCCACCATGTCCTTGACGACTTCCTGGCTCTCATTGGCCGTCAGCAGCCGCCGTCCCTGATCGCGAAACGCGGGATCCTTCGCGTCGGCCGAGGTGAAATAGGCCGGATCGCCCGACCATTTCGCCTTGTCGGCATAATAGCGTTTGCGCACTGCCTCGGGCAGATCGCCCGCTACGACCGACGGGGCCGTAGGCGCCTGCCTGGCATCCGCCTTGACGGGAGGTGTCGGGGCAATCGCAATCTCGGGTTCGACAGGGTCCGACCGATCTTTGGTGCCGACCGCCTTGCTCACCGTCTTGTCGTCGATCGCGATGCCGTTTGTTCGGCGCCGCGGCGCGCTCGCCTTGCTCTCAGCGGCCATGATGCTGCCTGCCGTCTGCTAATGTATCCGCCATCTCCTGATCCTCCTCGGGTTCGACCGCCGCGCGCGCCGCCATCGCCATGACGAAGGCCAGCGCGGCTTCTTCGTCGCCCGGCGCCGGCAATTCCTCCAATTCGCCAAGCACGAGCATGTCGTCGGTTATCTCGACCGTGCCCGACAGTTCGTCGGCGCTCAACATTCTGGTCACGACAGGCTCCTTTTCAGCAGGCGGGGCAGATGGGTGCAGAGCGGCGCGCTTGGCTTCGATCGCTTGGGCGAGCACATCCGAGCCCGCGCCGATGATCGCCGCCGCCACGGGTTTGGGCGTCGGCAGGCGAACGAGGCGGGGCGCAACCTTTGGCGGGTCGCAAATCCGATCGGTGAACCGGCGCGACCGGAAAAATTCGATCTTGCGGCCGCGGACTGGCGGAATGCCGCCCCGCAGAAGCAGCAGATCGCCCTTGGGCATCTGCATCAGTTCCTGCGGCATCATCAGCGCGCGGCGCTGGTCGCTCTCCGAAATGCTGCGATTGGCGAGCATCCCGTGGATCGTGCGGCTCTTCGATTTCACGTTCATCGTGAAAAAACCGAGCCGCTCGGACAGTTCATTGGCGACCTTCAGCTCCTTTGGCGTGAAGACCACTTCAAGGCCGCAGTTTGCGATGATCTCATCGGTGACGTCTGGGCCGTAGAGCGCGCGTGGCTGCGAACGGCTCTGGATCACGGGCAGCAGGCGCAGGCCATAGCCTGCCACATAGGAGAAAGCCGACGCTATGACGGGGGCCTTGCCGAGCCGGGCGAACTCATCGAGCAAGACCAGCACTGGCACGTTCCCGCCCGTCGCCGGCAACTCTCGCGTGTTGAGGTCGATCAGCTGCTGGAGGAAGAGATTATAGACCGGCGCGATGCGGTCGATATTGTCCGGCGACACCCCAAGATAGATCGACATGCGCTCCCGGCGAACCTGCCGCAGATCAAAATCGGTCTCCGAGGTCGCGGCATCGACGAACGGGTTGAGCCACAGGTTCAGTTTGGACGTGATCGTCTGCTTGATCCCGGAAAAAGTATTGTCGGACGCGGAGGTGAAATCGCTCAGGGCCGACACACAGGCCTGGCTCAGCCGCTGCCCGCGCTGCTGCGCCTCTTCGACCACCTTGGGCAATTCGACCTTCGGGTCGCCAGTCGTCATGCGGCGGTAGATCTCGCCGATCGTGAAGGGCAAGGCAGGATTGGCGGCGACAAGCGCCCCGACGCCGACAAAGGCGGCGCGCGCTGCCTCGGCCCAGAACGGATCCGCCTTCTCAGGCGACGGGAACAGCATCCCGCCGATCTTCTGGAGTTCGTTGACGACGTCTATGTCGTCGAGCCGATCAATATAGCTCAGCGGATTGTAGCGCGCGGTGCGGCCTTCGGGGTCGAGAGGATCGAACAGGTGGACCGTCTGACCGTGCCGCGCCCGAAAGCCGGCGGTGATCTCCCAATTCTCGCGCTTCACATCGAGCACGACCACGGAGTCTGCCCAGCTGAGCAGATTGGGAATGACGACACCGACACCCTTGCCGGCCCGGGTCGGGGCTTCGAGCAGGACATGCTCGGTCCCGCCGAACACCAGATAGCGACCGCCTTTCTGGCCGACGATGATGCCCGACTTTGCGCGGAGCTGCTCGCGCCTGATCTCGCTTTCGCGCGCAAAGCGCGCCTCACCGTGCAGGGATCGACCGCGCTTGAGAATGACGAGCAGGATGATGAAGGCGATCGCACCGCTCACCATCGCGCCGCGCTGCAGCCAAAGATGGAGAAGCGGGTCGGCGCGATAATACCACAGCCACGACGGCAGTGCCGTCACCTGCATGTTCGGTCCGATCTGCTTCAGCCCGATCAGCGCCACCAATATCGCGCAAAGCGCGCATGCGAGCGCCGCTCCCAACAGAGCGCCGCCGACAAGCGCGACCTTAGTGAGAGGACTGGCTTGCGACAGCCGGGTCAAAATGCACCTCCTCGACTTCGAATTTTCCGTCTCGCTTGCGGGTCTGGACGACGACATCGACCAGCATGCGCAGCAGCCCGCGAATGTCGTCGCGCGCCAGATCGCGGCCGCCTTCGGATTCCTTGACGAGCAGGGTCAGCTGCTCGAACGCGCCCATCGCGGACCCAGCGTGGACCGTCGTGATCGAACCTGGGTGACCTGAGTTGACATTGCGCAGGTAGAAGAAGGCGGTGCCGTCACGCAGTTCCTGCAGCAGGATGCGATCGGGGCGCATGCGCAATGCGCTCTCGAGAAGCTGCTTGGGTCCGACCTTGGCCAGCCCCTGTCGCTCGCTCGAATAGACCATGTGGACGACATTGCGGTGGTCGACGACAAGCTCGCGTGTGTCCTCGATCGTCAGCAGACGCTCGTCGCGCGGGATGAGCTGGATCAGCGCCTTGGCAAAGGTGGTCTTCCCCGATCCGGTCGCGCCGCTCACCAGGATATTCTTGCGCGCCGCCACCGCGGTTCTGAAGAAAGCCGGCCAGTCGCCGGCGTCCCGCATCGCGACCATCTTCGCGTCGACGTCGGTCAGACCCCGCGCTGCGGCGCGCGTGCCGGCGAACAGGCCGGCCTGGGCAAGCTGGTCGACTGCAAGGTTCACCCGCGATGGCTTGCGGATGGTGAAGGAGGGCGATCCCGTTGGAGTGACCGAGGGGATCACGATCTGGCAGCGTTCGCCGCCGGGCAGGATCGTCGAGCAGATCGGCGTCTCGGCATTGATGTCCTGGCGCGTGAAGCTGGCCGCCGCGACAGCCAGCGTCGCCAGCCACTCGCTGTCGAGTTCGGCGACATCATGCCAATGCCAGCCGCGATGATCCTCGATGCCGACCTCACCCGGCCGGTTGATGACGAGCTCGGTCACCTCGGCAGGCTCCAGCAGCGGCATGATCGGATTGAGAAAATGCCGGAGGACCGCCGTGTCGCTCATTTCTCGCGCCGCAGCTCGAGATTGTAGACGTCCGCGAAATTGAAATCCTTGGCGACGAAGATGCCGACTTCCTCGCCCTGGTTCTTCTTGAGCACGGGTCGGATGTTGATGCTGTTCTGAAGGGCGATGCTCGCGCCTTCGCTCGGCGCCCGCGTGGTGTTGTTGAAATTATTGTTGCCATTGGCGACCGCCTGGCCGGCGATATAGGCGCCATCGTCGACCAGCGAGAGCAGGAGCGCGCTGCCGAACCGTGCCCAGAAGAAGGTATCGACCGAGCCTGCGATCCCGGCCCGGCCCAATGCGTCCGAACCTGGCGATGCGAGGTCGATGCGCACCCCTTGCGGTGTGACCGCGCGGGTCCACAGCACGAACAGGCGGTTCTGACCTTGCTGGATCCCGCCATGATATTCGCCGACGACCTTGGTGCCCTTTTCCATGAGGACGACGCGCCCATTCTCGGAATAGACATCGCGCGGGATAAGGCACGATGTGTAGCCGGGCTGGGCGGAATTCATCGCTGTCTGAAGAACGCACGGGATCAAGGTGCCGGCGGTGACGAGATAGTTGCGATTAGGCAGCATCGAGGCGCGTGCCTCGCCGATTGGCGAACTTTGCCGAAGCGCATCCAGTGCATTGGGCGCGCCGCGCTGTGGCTGGCCGTCGACATCCTCCCCGGGCGCCATAAGAGAACCCGGCCTGCCACTGCCAGTACCGTCCGGTGCCGACGTCGCGAGCCCCTGGGATCGCCCGCCATAGGCAATCAGTGTCGAGCGCCGGGCCTGTTCGGCGATGTTCTGACGATTGTTCTGCGCCGAAGGCGCAGGCGTAGCGCCAGGCTGCATCGCCGGCACGATCTGCCCGTCGGATCCGACCACCTGGCCATCCGGCCCGGGGTTGAGGACCGGCGCATTGGAATCGGACTGCGGGGCGCCAAGAGGCTTGGGTCGCGCCGCGACCGCGTCATAGGCGACAGTTTCGCGTGCCGACAGGTCCGTGCGCTTGGCGGTGGCTTCGGGCTTCGCCATCAGGTTGGCCGCCGGTTTCCCGCTCGGGCCTGAATTGACCCACAAGATACCGAGCACCATCGCGGTGCCGGCGAAGATTAGCGCGGTGTTGCGCTTCGCCGGCGTCATGCCGCCGATGGGATCGATACCCCGGTCGCGCAGGATCTCGTCGCGCTCGGGCGTAGGATCTCCAGTGATCGGGCGGCGATCGTCCGACGCGGTTTCGTCCATCGCGCTCACTCCTTCGGGTCCTGTACGGTGCGGTCGACATGCGACGATGCCGTGTTGGTGCCGGCGTCGAGACCATAGGGTGTCGGCGCCTGGTTATAGATGCACAGCACCTCGCGATTGCGCCGCAGCCGGAGCTGGGTCGCCACGAGGTGAACGACCACGAATTCATCGCGGACGTCGAACGGGACGAGCGTTTCCGACCCATCCGGGCGCACCATGTAGATGGCGGGAATTTCATGATTGCCCGGGAAGCGGAGCACCGTGAACTTGCCGTTGTCCGAGATCTCGGAGGGCTGCAGCGCGCTTGAGCCCTGGACCTTGTAGTTGAGATTGCGCGGACCTTCGATGACGCCGTGGTCGAGTGCGCCGCGCACTGCGCTTGCCTGCATCGCAGCGACGCGCTGGGCTTCCTGCGCGGCTTGCATCCGGGCTGCGCGTTCCGCCTCATCGCGGGGATAGCGGAAGCGCACCTGGAAGAAGGCATCCGAACTTGCGCTGCTGATCGCGCCGCGCCGGGTGGTCAGCTCGAACGCATAGTTGCGCAGTTCTCCGCCGTGGTTGGTGGTGACGATGAGGTTGGTGGGGCCAGCGCGCTCGCGCGGCTTGAGAAAGAGGATATGTCCGGCAACGGCCACTTCCCATGACACGGTGTCGCCAAGGGCCACATGCTCGATCGTCTCGCCGTCGCCGAGCACGATCTGGGTCGCCGTGCGGAAGGTGCCGACAATCCGGTAGACCTGCGTCTCCTGATAATCGACGAATTTGACCCGCGGGTCGGCCGGTCCGCCGCGAGGTGTGTCCTCGGCCAGAGCGGGCTGGGCACCGAGGAGGCACATTGCTGCAAGGGTCAGGAGCCGCTTCACCGGACCACCTCCGGATCGGCTCGATAATTCTCGACCTGGAAGCCGAGCGGATTGCGATAGCGATCGCCCTCCGCCATCGGGGCATTGGTGTAGCGGAAGGTGATGGTCGCGATCCAGTCGCTGTTCTGGATGTTCGTGTCGGTCTGGACCGTGCGGGTGAACCGGACATTGGCGACGCGGTCGTTGATGAAGCTGATGTTGCGAACACGGGCCTGGACCGTCGCTCCCTTGCCCCATGTCACCTGCGGACTCGACGGGTTGTCGTCGTTGAAAAACCGGCCCCAGCGCTGCTGTTCACCCGGCTCGGACAGGATCGCCACCGCCCGGAAATTCTCTTCGGCCGCCGCCGGCAGCCAGCTCTCGCGTGCCCGGACATATTGTGCGAGGAAGAATTTAGTGACGGCTTCGTCGTAGCGCATCGGCTGCTGGGTGAGGGCCGTCTGCACATCGACCGCGCCCGTCGTCTGGTTGACCCGGATGATATAGGGCATGACCGTCTTGAGCGGCGCGAGGCCTGCCAGCGCCAGTGCCTCGGCCGTGCATGCCAGCAATGCGAGGACGGCGACGCCCCAGGCGATCCGTTCCGAGCGCAGCGACTTGCGCTGACGATCCTGGTCCCATGAGCGTGCATGGCCGAAATAGAGTTCGGCGTCGCTTGCTGGCACGCCCTCGCTTTGACGCCGCATGATCAACAGCTCCCATAAGTGGTGGTCTGATCTCGCGACGAAATCTTGTCGGGCGGCGGCGCGGAGGCTGGGACCGGCGGTGGCGGCGATCCACCGGCCGGCGGTTTGACCTGCGGCACCGGGGGCGGGGCAGGGGGCGCGACGACCGCTGGGACAGGCGAGCCGGGCAGCACGCTGCCGTAGACATTGGCGTCGCGTAGATGCCTGCCGTTGCAGATTGGCAGCTTCTTGGGTCCCGACGCGCCATGTGTGGCCATCGGTGCGACAGCGGCGAGGAGCGCGACGCCCTGGAGGATGCGTGTCGTCAGCGGTTTGGACATTGGCGTATTCCTCATGATCATCATGCGCGGCTCACCGTGCCGCCGCGTTGCGCGGCACGTTCGAGATTGCGGCTGTTTCGGGAGATTCGGCGCTGCTGGAAGGGCGCGGCCATGGTGCTCCACGCCGAACCCGCGAATGCGCCGACACCTGCGGCCGCGCCGCCGGCTATGCCGGTCGCGATCGACGGCGCCTGGAAAAAGAAGATCGTGCCGAGGAAGATATAGACGGCGAACATGATTGCGCCGAGTGCCGCATCGGCCACACCTTCTGAGGAGGTTATGGCGAGTGCGCCGAGATCGGTAATCAGCGCCGTAATTGCGATGATCACTGCCATCAGAACGATGTAGTTAAAAGCCTGCCCCAGCCATCCATGGAAGAAGCGGCGTGTTGTTTCGAATAGAGATAGGGCGATAAATATCGGCCCAAGCGCAACGATGATCGCAAGCGCAACCTTGGCGAATACGGTGATGGAAAACCCAATCGCAGCCGATAGACCGGCCAAAGCCTTCAGGCCTAGACTTAGGGTATAGAGTACAAGTTTATATGGATTAATGTCACTGTATGTCGCGGCTTCGGTCTCAATCCGCGCAATGATCGCATCAGCCTGACCATAATAATCATCAAAGACGTTTCCGACACTGGTCACTGTACGCCCCGCGAGGGCTTGCGAAATAGCGTCGGGCATCCCGTGGAAGAGGGGGTTTGTAATCCATTCCGAATACGCCACGGTCGTGGCCGCGAGGTATAGCAGGCAGAGCTTCACCATTCGGTAGAAGAGTTCGCCCCATGGCTCGCTCACGATCCCGCGCATGACCATGTAGCCGAACAGGGCGATATAGATGACTAGCCCGAGCGCCAGCGGGCCGCGCACGACCTCGATGACGTTGGTCAGGCGCTCGTTGAGGAACAGATCGAGCTTGCCGTCGATGCTAACATAGAGCGTCGTGAAGAGACCGTCCTCCATTACCGAACGTCCGATTTTCCTGGACGAGGCGATAGCGAACGTAGCTTCAAGTCCAAGGTTCTCACGCTTTGAGCGTTCGAGCACTCCTGAGGGTCGGGATGGGTCCCATCTGCGCAACTTTTCAGCACTTCGGCGAGTTCTTCAGGATGCGACTTCAAATATTCCTTTCCCCTTGGAGGCTGCTGGCACGCGAGGAGCAGCATAGGCAGCGACAAGACTACCAAGACGGATGCAAGGGGCTTCATGGCTTGAGGCTCCCGAGCTTTGACGCCAGAATTCTTTCGCTTTCCTGTTGCGACCGAATGTCTTGTTCGGCTCGCTGTCGCATCGCTAGCGCTTGAAGCTGGACGGAATCATTCTGGATATGCGCATTCTCGACACCGACGCGGGCCTGGATATCCATCACATCCTTGGCGTCGGACGCTGAATCGAGCGAAGTGCGCAGCTCCTCCAGACCGGCCGTACGCTGAGCGGTCACACCATAGGCTGCCTCGGCAATAGCCGCATCCCGCGATGCCAGATCCCCATTGCGCAAAATGGTGTCACGGCCGGAGCGCTCGTAAGCGGTCGCATCCGGCCGTAAATCGGGGAGATCGACCCGGTTGGCCGAACGGATGCGGTTGGCCGAGCTGGCAAGACTGCCCAAGCCGCTCATATCCGACGACATCAATCGCTGAATGTCGCGAGCCTCGCTCGGCAGAAGATGCCGGACAGCGTCGGTGCTGAGCGAACTGGCAATCTTGTTGACGTTGGTCAGCTTGTTGACGCTGTCGAACATATCGGTCGCCTGCGCGATCTGCGCCTTGCCCTGCTCGATCATCGCGAGCGTGTTCTTCACGGTCGAAAGGGTCTGGAGGAAGGTGTTGGAATCGTAGACGGGGATGCCCTGAGCGCTGGCCGGGGTGCTCAGCGCCAGCAAACCGCCAATCGCGAGGATCGAAAAAGCTCTCATCTTTCTATCCTTTCCTTCTGTTCGCGGTCGCCCGCTGCTCGTGAAAAATGGGCAACCAACGCGCCGGATCGTCACCATGTTCGCGGCGCACTGCGTCAAGAATTCCAACCGTCGCCGTGGTGCCGGAGAGCACCGCAAGCTCGTCACCAAGACCGGCGAGATCAAGCTCGACGACGATCGAGTCATGGCCTTGTTTGATGAGGAAGCGCCGGCTCTCGGGGATCAGATCGCTGCGGATCAGCTTGAACTCGGCGCGGGTGAGGCCGAGGCCATCGATATAGTCGGACTCCCGGCCATAGGGGTTGGGCAGCAGGATCTTGGTCGCGACCTGTTCCATGATGCTGTGGGAAATGTCGGAGCGCAGCGCGTCGGCCGGGCTTTGCGTGCCGAACACCAGAAAGGCGTTCTGCTTACGGTAGGTTTTCAGACCATCCTGCGCGAACGCGCGGAAGGCTTCATCGCCGAGCGCTTTCCAGAATTCGTCGATGTCGATCACCAGTCTGCGGCCGTCGAGCAGCGCGTCGATGCGGTGGAACATATACATCATGAGCGGCGTGCGGATCTCGGCATTGTCGAGGAAATCAGTCATGTCGAAGCCGATGAACCGCGCTTCGAGCGTCAGTTCGTCTGCGTTATTGTCGAACACCCAGCCCAACGCGCCGCCGCGCGCCCATTTCTCGAGACGCGCGCCGATGCCCTCGGGATCGCGCTGCCCCAGCAATTGCCGCAAGGCGAGGATCGATCGCTCTTCGGGGGGCAATCGGCCGATCGATAGGATGCCATCGTCGATCATGCGCTCCTGCATGACACCGAGCTGGCCACCAACGGGCGTGACCAGTTGGCGTATCAGTCGACCAAGGAACGTGATGTTGCCCGGTGACTGATCGAGCGCACGCAGGGGCGCGAAGCCGGTCGGCACGCCATTGCGCAGGGCAAGATAGGTGCCGCCCGATGCGCGTACATAGATTTCCGCGCCCCGGTCCTTGTCGATAAAGATCTGCTGGGCGCCGGTCTTCTCGAGCTGCGCCATCAGGAAATTCTGCACCACGGTCTTACCGCCACCCGACGGGCCGATGATCAGCGTGTGGCCGAGATCGTTGACGTGGAAATTGAAATAATAGGGCGACTGGGCTGCGGTCTTCATCAGTGCGATCGCAGCGCCCCAATGATTGCCATCGGCCCGACCGGCAGGGAAGGTGTGGAAGGGTGACAGGGCGGCGAAGTTGCGCGACGTGATGGCGGCAGGTCGGGCGCGCCAGGCAAAATTTCCCGGCAACTGCGACCAGAAGGCGGCCTCCAGCGCTGGTCCCTCGCGTGCTGAAACCAGGCCGGCATCGGCCAGCGCGGCGCGCGCCGTCGAGAGATTTTCGGCGAGCCGCTTCTGGTCTTCGCTGAACACGGCGAGCGAGAAGTGATGCTCGCCCAGCACGAACCGATTGCTCTGCAGATCATCGGCGGCATCGGCGAGCTCGAGCGCCTGGCTCGCTGCCGCATCTTCGGTCGATGCCATCTGGTTCTGGCGCCTGCGCAGTCGCTCGGACGCACGCGCCTTGCCCATGAACGCGAAGGACTGGGTGACGACGAACGCGAAATCCTGCGAGAGAAGCGCGTTGACCTGCCCCGGTCGCGTCATGGCCGGATATTCGCGGATACCGAACAGGCCGACGAAGCGGCTATCGGCATGGGCGCGAACCTCGACCGTCTCGCGGCCGAAGATCACCCTTTCGCCGTAGATCGCCGATCCCAGATGACCACGAACAAGCGGGACGCGCGTCGCGCGCCCCATCATGACGAGTTCCAGCACCTCGAGCGGCTGCGAGAACATGAGGCCGCGATGTTCGTACAAACCCAGTCGCTGTGGCCTGCAACGCGCGAGCAGCTTCTCTATATCGCGCGCCTTGTCCTCGAAACGAACGAGCTCGTCCTCGTCGACCTCGGTTCCCTCTTTGCGGGCACTGGACAGGCGACGCAGCAAGACCCCTGTGCGGTCGGCCGAGCCAACGGACGGGCGCATCACCAGCGTCAGATAGAGCTCGTTGACGAACATGCGCTTAGCGGTGACCCGCGCGCGATATTTGGCATCGAGATCGGCGGCGAACGTAGAGCGAAACTCGCCCTCGGGATAGTCGGTGACCGGGCGGCGCACGATATGCGTCCAGATCGCGAGACGATCGTCGGCGATGTTGCGCAACGTCCCGTTGAGCTTCTCATGCCAGTCGTTCAGCTGAGCGGGATCGGCTGTCTCGAAGGCGATGCCGTCCAGCCTGAACATCATCATCAGGTCGCGCCCGTCGAGCGCGATCACCTGCGCATCGACGTGCCGCGCATAAGGCAGATAGCGCGCAGGATCCGCCTCGTTCTTGAGGATGCGCCACGGAGTACGCGCCGCATCGCGCGAGAAGGCACGACTAGCCATGCAGAAAGCCCTTTCGGCGTGCGCCCTGAGTGGGGAGGGGAGAGTAGGAACTGCCACCCCACCAACCGCGGTTGCGGCATCGCGCCTTCGTCATCGTCCAAAGCCACAGCAGCCGGAAGGCATTGGCGTCGTGGCGGACGATCAGGCGGGCGATCGCAAGAAACGCGCCTGCGAGTGCCAAAGCGTAGAGCGGATTGCCGCTTATGATGAGGGTCAGGCAGGATGCGAGTGCGATAGGCAGCGACGCTTCGATCGGAACGCCCATCCACATCGTCGGCCGCGTCACTGCCAGGAAGAGCGTTTCTTCACGCAGCTTGTCGTCGTTGACCATGATGGCCTCACGCACCGCCGGTGATGGTGTCGACGATCCACTGCGCGCTGAACACGATGAAGATGCCGACGATGACGGTGACGAGAAGACCGAGGCTGGCGCGGCCAGTGAAGAACATGAAGCCCACGATGACCACCGCGATCACCGCGATCGTCTTCGCAAACGTGCCGGTCAGCCAGGTCTTGATGTTGTCCGCCATGGAGGTGATGCCGTCGGCAGCCTGCGCATAGGCCGGGTCTGTCAGCACAAGCGAGACGAGAACCGCCGCTAAAAGCAGCGTGAAATACTGGGAGAATGATCGCGCAGACGCGGAGTGCGCAGCAGCAGGCAAGGGCGGTGTGGCGATCATTCGGGCTGTCCTTTCAATGGGGCGGTTTGAGACGAGCCGAACACCATCAGCGTCGCAGTTTGCGCGACGGCCGAGGTGTTCCAGCTTTGATCGGGTGGATCCGCTACTGGCGAGGGGGTAGGAGCCGGGCTCTGTGCCGCTTTCGCTATCGGCGCGTCTGCCATGGCAATGCCTGCACGTTGCCGGATTTGCGGTATGATGCTGCTCGACGAGGCGTAGACCTTGCCGACATAGCCATTGGCAAAACCCTTCCAGCGGTTGCCGGTATTATACATGGACATGGCCGTGGCGATCGCATCCTCGGTGGAGCGGCTGGACTTCGCCACACTGGTGTAATTCTCGGCGAGCACGCGTGCCGATGCGGCGAGGTTTCGGCACGGTTCGAAAGCGTCCTCGATCGACAGGTTCAACGGCTTGAGATTCGCGCTGTTGATCTGGCCAAGGCCGAGATCGATATTGTAGCCGCGCGCGATCAGCGACCGGGCGGACGCGATGGCCGACGCGCGATCGGACACCTTCGGCGCCGCGACGCCCTTGGCGTTCACGCCGATGGCATAGGGATCGAAATGACTTTCGGTGTAAACCAGCGAGACGAGAGTTTCTGCCGCGACCGTGGGCGCGCATTGCCGCGCGAGCGCGACCACGGCTGCAAGCTCGAGCATCATCGGGGCGTCGTTCCCGGTTCGATGGCGGCTTGGGGCAAGCGCTCTATATTGGCGAGCGAGTAGGTCGTCTGGCGGCCGTCGGCGAAGGTCATGACCACGCGGCGTCGCGTCGCCGAGTTGCGATCATAGACCTTGGTCTTGGCAACGCCCCCGCCAGAGCAGCCGGGGAATGAACCGCCCAGGGCAAGTCGTTCCCAGAGCTTCACCATTGGCGGGACGCAAGCACCATATTGCGTCGCCCCGCCGGGGTTTGAGAGGCAAAGCAACACCTGGCAGCCCAGATCATTGGCCTGCGCTGGTGTTGCGGGCATGCACAGTGCCATGGCGGATGCGATGATGGCGTGACGCCTATGCAGCATGCTTGCCTCCATGCCGCTGTCAGTGCAGGGCAAGGACAGCGGCTTATTTGAATGAAAGTCGCGCTACTTTTGAGCCGTTTAGCGCCGTTTGACGCAATCCCCCCACTTAGGGGGAACGAGGTGGCACCTGGCTCTGGTTCATCCGACGGACTGTAGGAAAGCCACAAGGCCGCGCACGACGCATGCCCAGTTGGACCTGACTTTATCGACAGCAGAATTGAGCATTCCGACGAGGGTGAGGGGCCTTCGTCGGCGTAATCATTCAGATGTGGGGGACGCGATGATAGAGGACAGTTACTGCTCGATCAGTCGAGCATCGCTCGCGGCTTCTCGGTGATGACGAGGGGGTAGTGTTCGGGTTGCGACGCTACTGGTTACAGCATTGCGTCGATATTGAGATGCCCGTCTCGCACCGCGCGCAGCACAAGCTGGGTCCGCCGCCGCACACCATAGCGCCGCCGTGCGCCCTCGACATATTCATGCACAGTGTCGCGGCTGAGCCCGAGTATCTGGGCTGCCTCCCAATCGCTTTTACCCTGTCCGACGAGCGCGATGCAGTCGATCTGTCGGGGGCTGAGCGGCACCGGTTCATAGCTCAGACGCTCCTCTCCGAGGATCGCGCGACCGCGATCAAAAGCGATCGTGCCGATCAAGCGGGCGGCAAGAGCATCCTCTCCCGAAATTTCGTCATCGTTTGCGCGTGCAACAGAGAAAAGCGCGTCGGGCTCATCAGCCATGCGGATCGGCATAGTGAAGCCCTGGCGCAGCCCGTGATCGCGCCCCTTTGCCAATGTAGCAATCTGGCGGGTGCTGGGATCGATGAATTCCCCGATCTGGTTCCAGTTCAGCCCGGACGGCGTTTTGCCCACGGCAGCGTGGACCGGATCATCGAGGTAGAGCCTGGTCTCGATCACTTCGTCGAGCCATTTGACAGGATATGTCGTCAGCATCAGCGCATTCTTGCTGCGTTGTACCAGATCGACATTATGCAGGAGGGCAAACCAGCGGAAACCAAAGTCCCTGACAATTGCGTCCACGAGGTTTGAAAGTTGGTCGAGCGTTGTCGCCAGTTTTGAACTCTGCTCGAAGGCGCCGATAGTCGCCAAGCGGCCGATGTCGCGCGTGCCCTGCATGAATTCAGGCTCGACGGACGGATAGACGACGTCTAGCCCAAAATCGGTGAGTTTACTGATATTTGCGATCAGATGCGTGCTGCCTGAGATATTGTGGTGTCAGTCAGGCGATCCGGAAATAGGCTCTCCCTTTCTGAAACAAACAAGCAACACGCGGCGTATTTTTCTGCTGGCTCAGCCACCGCGCTGGAAGCCTGCGTTGGGCCACCAGCCTTGGAGATCCCGGCAGGTTTCACCATCCCCAGCCGTTGACCCTCAACCGGTTCGATAATAAGAATTATGTTAAATAAATCAATATGTTAGGTCTGCGGCGGCAATGGCTTTTGCCGCCGCAGACCTTCAAGTGCCTCAGTCCGGCAGCTTGTAGGCGATGACAAGGTCACCGCGGTCAAGCGATTGCCGCGCGCCGCCCGCCGTCACAACGACATATTGCTTCTTCGTCTTTGGAGAGACGAAGGTCATCGGCGTTGCCTGTCCACCAACGGGCATCCGCTTCGCCAGCAGCTCCTTGCCGGTGCGCACGTCGATCGCCCGCAGGTAATAGTCGGTGGTCCCGGTGTAGAAGATCAGGCCCGATCCGGTGGTCAGTGCGCCCGACAGCGTCGGCGTTCCGATCGGGATACGCAGATGCGTCTTGATGCCAAGCGGACCTGTGTCCTGGGTCGTGCCCAAGGGCTTTTGCCAGACGATCGCGCGCGTCTTGAGATCGATCGCGGTCATGGTCCCGAACGGAGGATTCTGACACGGCACGCCAAGCGGCGACATAAACCCGGTGAGAAGCGCACCGTAGGGCGCACCGGCTTGCGGGTTGATCCCGTCGTGTCCCGCACCACCTTCGACCTTCGGCTCACCCAGGATGCGGTCGGTTTCCGCTCTGGGAACAAGACGCAGGATTTGCGCAAGGCGGATGTCATTCACGATCAGATAGTCGTTGGTGCGATTGACGCTGGCCGACCCCCAATTCATGCCGCCGTAGAAGCCCGGCCACTGCAGCGTGCCTTCGAGCGACGGCGGTGTCATGTCACCTTCATAGCGCAGCTTGCGGAAAGCAACGCGACACCAGAGCTGGTCGAACATGCTCACGCCCCACATCCGGCGCTCGCTCAGAGGATCAGCACCAATGACAGGCATGCCAGTCGAATAAGGCTGGGTCGGCGAATAGCGCTCGCCGGGGATCGAACCCTTGGGCACGCGACGCTCCTCGACCGGCGCTACCGGTCGGCCGGTACGCCGATCGAGGACGAAGATCTGGCCGCGCTTGGTGACCTGGATCAGCGCAGGCGTGGTGCCGCCCTTTCCGTTCGGAATATCGTAAAGCGTAGGCTGAGCGGGGACGTCATAGTCCCAAAGATCATGATGCGTGGTCTGGAAGGCCCACCGTTCACGACCCGTCTTGAGATCGAGAGCAACGACGGAGGACGAACGCGCGTCCTCGATCGCAGTCCGCTCGCCACCCCAGAAGTCCGGCGTGCTGTTGCCCGTCGGCAGGTAGATCAGCCCGAGCTGTTCATCGACCGCTGGTGAGGCCCAGACGTTCGGCGTGCCGCGAGTGTAGGTCTGTCCTTCGGGCGGCTCGCCAGTAATGTTGGGATTGCCAATGTCCGAACGGCAGACTTCGGCTCGTCGCCTAGGATGTTCTCAGTATTTCCAGCTTAGCGTTGTCTGGCGAACAAATCTTGAGGTGAGGCCTCGTAGGCTTCTGCCAGGATCGAGCGATCGGCGGCCGTCAGAGAGATGATCGACTGAACCGCCGACCAGGCAAAGCCCACATTGGTGCGATGGCTGGCGCGGTGGATCGGGTCGCTCGCATAGAGGCGTCTCGCCTGGAAGCGCTCCACCCAGTCTTGCGGATAGTCGACGATGTGGACCGAGCGAACCGCAGGCTTCAGGTCGACATGATGGACCAGGGCATAGTGCCGAAAGCCCATGGCCTTCGTGATTTCGGCCATCAGGTCAGACAAGGCCGTAGCGTCCTTGATCGCGCCAGCGACAGCGCAGAAATCCTGAACTTGCCCAAGCCCGATCATCATATGGCCGGCGAGATCAGAGCAGCGCTTCCATGTTGAGATGACCATCGCGAACCGCGCGCAGCACCAGCTGCGTGCGTCGTCGCACGCCATAACGCCTGCGGGCCGATTCAACATATTCGTGCACGGTGTCGCGGCTGAGGCCGAGGATCTGGCCGATCTCCCAGTCGCTTTTGCCTTGCGCGACGAGCGCGATGCATTCGACCTGGCGAGGGCTGAGAGGGACGCAGGCCAATGGCCCTGCCCTTTCGCCAAGCAGCTCGCGCGCCCGATCATAAGCGACCGAGCCGAGCAGACGGGCGGTCAGAACCTCCTCTGCGCTGAGCGGCTCGTCGCGCGATCGGGCGGCGGTAAAGATCGCCTCGGGTTCCCCCGGGGTCCGGATTGGCAAACTGTAGCCGGACGCAAGGTCATGGTCCCTGGCGCGGTCGAGGATGCTTCGCTGGCGCGGCGTGAGCTCCAGCACGTCGCCGATCCGGTCCCAGGCGAGCCCTGACGGGGTGCGAGCGCAGGCCGCATGGATCGGATCTTCGAGATAATGGCGTTCTTCGAGAACTTCCTCGAGCCAGGCCGATGGATAGGTTGTGAGGAACAGGCTTTGCTCGCCTCCGCGCCGAAGGTCGATATTGTGAAGCAGCGTGAACCAGCGGAAGCCAAGATCGCGCACGGCGGCATCGATCGTGCCATGTAAATCGCCAAGGGTTTCAGCACGCTGACAGTCCGCCGCAAAGCGCGTGAGATCATCAAGGCGGCCGCAGTCTTTTATCCTGTTCGCCATAGGCGACGGAAGCTCGTCCGCGAGGAGACGGCTCGTCCAGACCTAAGCGGCGAGCGCCATGATTATCAGGATGAGTTGAGAACGATTCGCAACAATCTACGATTAGAATGGATCGCCTATGACACTTTATCCGCCGGCAAAGTGTCATAGCTGACAACCCGTCTGCGGCCGCCGATTTGGGATTCACATTGATCCTGCTTTGTGCTTGATTCCATCATGTTATGTTTCATGCAGGCAAGCCTCTTGAACCCTCCATTGGCTGTGATGTCGCGGCCGTGCTCGAGACGCTGGCGACCGTATCGAGCCGGCCCCGTTATGCCTTCATGCTGCTCAACCTGATCGCCCAGGTGGCGGGGCCAGATGGAAGCGCCGGTCCCTGGGTCAGGCGGAACGATGGGCTCGTTTCCCTGCGCGATTGGCTATGCGACGCATTGACCCCGATGGCCCAGCGTGGTCCGCGCAGCATTACGCTGGCCGAGCGGGTCGAGAGCGACCTCGCTAGAAACGGACTGCTCCCCGGCGATCTGGAGAAAAGGCGCGGCGTGATCGCGGAGGAAATGCGGGCACGCATTCGCACAGCCGGCAAGAGTAATCTCAGTCGCGCCGTTTCCGAACTGGTGAATGCAGGCCTGCTCCGCCGACATTATCATGGCTATCGCGTCGACCATCGGAACCGTGGCGGCCAGCGCCACGCCGTCTATACCTTGATCGGCGATGCTCTGCGTCTAGTGCCGGGCATCAGCTCCACACCGAATCTGCCCGTGCAAGGCGAACTTGCCCTCCCAAGATGATTGCGCAGTCGAACCGGGGTTGCTGCAGTAGTGTGCTGTGAGGTCGGGTAACGATGTCCGAATAATAAGGCCAGTCAGAACGTCAGCATTGACCTTGCCGGCAATTACATCAGCCATTCCCGTCAAAGGATCGCCATGGCCTTCTTCGACGCGAATGGATTGTCAGATTCGGAATGAAGCCGGGCACGCGAGCCATATAATCGCGGTAAACCTCGCCGAAGCTGGCTAGCGCCTCCTTTTCCTCATGCCGAGCCAGCCGAATATACATCACGACGAGCACCGGAAACATAGCAAGGGTCAAAAGGGTCGGCCATTGTAGCAAAAAGCCGAGCATGACGAGAATGAAGCCGACATATTGCGGGTGCCGGATCCGGGCATAAATCCCAGTAAGGGCCAATTGGTGTTTGCGCTGACTCAAGTGAAGGGCCGTCCATGCAACCGAGATCAGCCAGTAACCCACGCCGATCAGCACAAAGCTGGCGATGTGGAATGGACCGTAATGGGGATTAACTCGCCAGCCGAACATCATCTCCAGGAGATGTCCAGCATCGTGGCTCCACCAGTCGACAGCGGGGAAATACGACTGGAGCCACCCCGAAAGCACGAAGATCGTGAGCGGGAAGCCATACATTTCCGCGAAGAGCGCTATGATGAAAGCGCTGAACGCCCCCAAACTGCGCCAGTCTCGTTTAGTTGCCGGCTTGAAGAAGCTGAACGCAAAGAGGATGAAAACGGCGGCGTTAACCAGCGCGAGCCCCCACAGACCATAGCCATAGTCGGCGTGCGTCATCGCGACTCTCCTTCGATGCGGCCGTTGGGATTGGCCGGTAAGCCGGCGGGTGCCTGACCGGGCTCATGGCCATGCTGATGCCCACCATGGCCGCGGTGCATGAACAGGTGCATGAGCGGGCAGGCGAGCAGGATGAGATAGGGCAGCACACCCAGGAAGTGCGCGGTATACTCGGTGAGGAGGAAGAAGCTAGCGACGAGCAGGAAGCCGATCAGAACGATCTTGCCGCGCTTGCGCATGCGATGGTCATGTTCGCCCATATGCCGTCCTCTTCTGGTCAACGTCCGGGCAGCATAGGCTCGAGTCCAAGGAGCAAGGTATAAGTAGAGACCGAAGTCCCCCGGGCATCGCGCAGGCATGGGTAAGGCGATCGATGGGATCGGCCATCGGCGTTCGGGCGACGCAGCTGTCGGGGAGCAGCAGTCGTGCTGCGGATTTTGCGTATAGGCGTGCGGCGTCCGCGAACCAATGCTGCGCTCACGAACATAATCGTGAGAGGCAGGCCCGCGTCCATGCAAAAGAGAAAGAAACGGCACCATTCCCGCGTGACCATCTTCGAGCGTGAAGCAAGGATCGATCTGGCCAAGCGCCCGGCCGATGGTCTCGGCGTTGCCTTTCTCGGCGCATCGGGAACGGTCACAGGGTCGCGTTATCTGGTGGACGATGGTGAAACTCAGATCGTGGTCGATTCCGGCCTGTTTCAGGGACCCAGGGATCTGCGCCGCCTTAATTGGGCATCGATCCCACCCGAAGTCGCGGATGTCGGCCAGGTGCTGCTGACCCACGCCCATCTCGATCACTCGGGCGCACTACCGCGCATGGCGCGCCTGGGCTGGGACGGGACCGTCCTTGCCACGCGGGCGACCGCGGCCCTGTGCGAGCTCCTTCTTCCCGACAGCGGCCATCTGCAGGAAAAGGATGCGGAGTTCGCCAACCAGCACGGCTTCTCCAGGCACCAGCCGGCGCTGCCCCTCTACACCCAGGCCGACGCGCGTCTGGCATTGCAGCTCTTCCGCCCGATCGAGTTCGGAGCGTGGCATGCAGTCACGGACGGCATCAGGGTGCGCTACCATCGCGCCGGCCACATCCTCGGCGCGGCGTCGATCGAGATCGACTGGAAGGGGCGGACAATCCTCTTCTCAGGCGACATCGGCCGTTACGGCGATGCGGTGATGAAGGATCCCGAGCCGCCCGCGCGCGCCGACTATGTCCTAGTGGAATCGACCTATGGCGATCGGCGCCACGAGCAGGTCGATCCGACAAAGACGCTTGGAGATCATGTCGAACGATGCGTCGAGAGAGGCGGGACGGTGGTGATTCCGGCCTTCGCCGTGGGACGGGTTCAGTCGCTTCTCTATCATTTCTCGCGTCTGCGCGCGCAGGGACGCCTCCGCGACATCCCGATCTTCCTCGACAGCCCGATGGCGATCAACGCGAGCGGGCTGATGTGCGATTTCATGGACGAGCATCGCCTGGCCCGCGCCGAGTGCGAAGCGGCGTGCAGCGTCGCGCACTATGTGCGCGAAGTGGAGGAATCCAAGGAACTCACCGCCAACCCCGCTCCCAAGGTCATCATCTCGGCCAGTGGAATGGCAACGGGCGGCCGCGTGCTCCACCATCTCAAGCGCTTCGCGCCGGATGGGAAGAACCTCATCCTCTTCTCAGGCTTCCAGGCGGCGGGCACCCGCGGCGCCGCCATGATCGGGGGCGCCCGGACGATCAAGATCCACGGCGAGTATATCCCGGTCGAAGCCGATGTCGCCAACCTGACGATGCTTTCGGCGCATGCCGACAGCGACGAGCTCATGCGCTGGCTCGGGTCGCTGCAAGAGCCCCCGCGCCATGTCTATGTCACGCATGGCGAGCCGACCGGCGCCCAGGTCCTGGCGAAGCGTGTCTCGGAGGATCTGGGCTGGGCATGCAGCGTACCGGCGCTGGGTAGCTGGGGCATGCTCGCGTGAAGCCCGGGATCATCGAGGACGCCGAAGTAGAGCCTGTCGCGACGACGCTGCGGGCACACCGCCTCGGCCTGTCGGCTGCCGGAGGTGATCTGATCGCGGTCATGCGCCAAGACTGTCCCGTCTGCCGCTCGGAAGGTCTCGCGTCGCGCGCGCAGGTCGCGCTGCACGCCGGCGGGCGGGAAATCGTCGTCTCGCTGCTGCACAGTTCCGCGGAGGCTCCAGCGCCCGGCGAGATCGGCCTGTCCGAATCCGCATGGCGGCGGCTCGGCGTCAGCGAGGGCGATCCGGTCGAGATCGCGCACGCCCAGCCTCTCGCCTCGCTCGCCGAAGTGCGTCGGCGCATCTATGGCAATCGTCTCAGTGAAGGGGCTTTTTCAGCGATCATGACCGACATCGCCGAGCGACGCTATAGCGATGTCCATCTCTCGGCGTTCATCACGGCATGCTCAGCGGTCCCGCTCGATACGGACGAAACGATCAGCCTGACCAGGGCGATGGTCGATGTCGGCGAGCGATTGCAGTGGTCCGGAGCGGTCATCGTCGACAAGCATAGCGTCGGTGGATTGCCGGGCAATCGCACCACGCCGATCATCGTCTCGATCATGGCCGCGGAGGGCCTGATCATGCCCAAGACATCGTCGCGGGCGATCACCTCGCCGGCCGGCACGGCGGACACGATGGAGGTGCTTGCACCTGTCGACCTCGACGTTTCCGCCATCCGCAAGGTGGTCGAGCGCGAAGGCGGCTGCATCGCCTGGGGCGGCGCCGTCAATCTCAGCCCGGCCGACGATGTGATCATCGGCGTTGAACGAGTGCTCGATATCGATGCCGTAGGGCAGATGGTCGCCTCGGTGCTGTCCAAGAAAATTGCGGCCGGTGCGACCCATCTGGTCATCGATATCCCGGTCGGGCCGACCGCCAAGGTACGCGGAACCGATGCCGCCGATACGCTCGAGCGCGCGCTGAGCTCGGTCGCCCAAGCCTTCGGGCTTCGCACGCGCGTGATGCGCGGCCCCGGCGCGGAGCCGATCGGACGGGGCATCGGCCCGGCGCTCGAGGCGCAGGATATCCTTGCCGTCCTCCAGGGGCAGCCGGGCGCCGAGGATCTCGCCCACCGGGCCTGCGAGCTGGCGGGAGGACTGCTTGAGCTCGCTGACGCGGCCCCGGCCGGCGAAGGCTATGCGCGTGCGCGGGCGTGTCTCGAAAGCGGCGGGGCCTGGGCCAAGTTCCAACGTATCTGCGAAGCGCAGGGCGGCATGCGGGCTCCGCCGGTCGCCCGGTTTCAGCAGGATATGATCGCTCCCTATAGCGGCCGCCTGGTGAGTATCGACAATCGCAAGCTCGCGACGGTCGCGAAGCTCGCCGGCGCGCCGGTGGCCAAGGCCGCTGGCGTCGCACTGCAGTGTCGGCTGAACCAGATGGTGGATGCCGGGGCTCCCTTGTGTAGCATTCATGCCGAGAGCCCGGGCGAGCTCGACTATGCGGCGGCCTATGCCGTGAGCGACGGGCCGATCTTCGGGATTGAAGCGCTATGAACCGTCCCGTCCTGTTCGCGCTGCCTGGCAGCGAGGCCCTGGCACAGCCGCTATCCGCCGCGCTCGATGCAGAGGTCGGCACGATCGAGCATCGTCAGTTTCCTGACGGGGAAACCTATCTCAGGGTCGGAAACGACGTCAGCGACCGCGAAGTCATCCTGCTGTCCAGTCTCGATCATCCGGACGCCAAGCTGTTGCCGCTGCTGTTCGCAGCCGACACCGCGCGCGATCTTGGCGCTCGCAGGATCGGGCTCGTCGCCCCTTACCTCGCTTACATGCGCCAGGACATACGCTTCCATGCCGGCGAGGCGGTGACGTCGCGAACCTTTGCTGCGATCCTGTCTCGCCATCTCGACTGGCTGGTGACGGTCGATCCGCATCTCCATCGCTACCATGAATTGTCGGAAATCTACCGCATCCCAACCCAGGTTGTTCATGCCGCGCCGTTTTTGGCCTCGTGGATCAAGCGCAATGTCGCTCGCCCGCTGATCATCGGTCCGGACCTGGAAAGCGAACAGTGGGTCTCGCAGGTGGCGGCCGATGCCGATGCTCCGTTTCTCGTGTGCGAGAAAATCCGATCCGGCGACCGTCACGTCACCATCTCGATTCCGAATGCCCCAGCGTTTCTCGATCGCCAGCCGGTGCTGGTCGACGATATCGCCTCATCCGGTCGGACCCTCACCGAGGCGGCGCGCCAACTGGTCGGCATGGGGTTCGCGCGACCGGATTGCGTGGTCGTGCATCCGCTTTTTGCCGGCGATGCAGCGCAGGTTCTGGGTGGGCTTGTCGAAAGGATCGTCAGCACGAACGCGGTTGCACATGCGTCGAATGATATAGACGTCATGCCAGCGATCGCGGAGGCCGTTCGCCACCGGATTGAATGGCGTGCTGCGCGTCAGTTCTAAGACGGAAATGAACGCCCGGCAAACGCTGTGCGCGTCCTCATCCATTGACCCTAAACGAGTCCGAACCAATCTCCTGAGATCTCCCTTTCGGAGAAAATCGCGGCAGGGAAGGAGGATATGTCGTGTCGCACACACGCTCGTTCATCGATCCCCTCGACGTTGCTGGGCACCTGAAGCTTGAGCCCGAAGTAAAGCGCGCCACCCTGCTATCCTGGGCGTCCGATCGCGCAGCCGTCAAGGGCCAACCCGCCCCCCTCGCCCGCCGGGCGCCAGTAACCCGCTGCCGGTCGACGATGTGATGGAAGCGTAGCGATGGCTCGATCGCGCCGAGGGCGGCGCGGGCAACTCGCATGCATCGTCCGGAGCAGAGACCCGGCAATGAGCCGCAGCGACCGCGGCATTGGTGTGAGCGGAGTAGCCGAACCCTCACAGTTTCGCTGTCCTTCGCCGTTTTGCCTCGCCAAATTTTTACTCTTGACCTGGGACCATAGTCCAACGTGCAGAGAAGTATCCCTTGAAGCGCTGCCCTCGCGGCACTGCGTATTGATCGATCTCGGGGGCTATGGGGAACAAGCGCGTCGTGCATATCGTCGATGACGAAGAGACAATACGAAAAGCACTAAGTTTCACGTTGCGGACCGCAGGGTTTGCCGTAGAAGCCTACGCTTCGGGGCCGGAGTTTCTGTTGAGCGCAGAGGACGCCGAGAAAGGCTGCGTGGTTCTCGACATGCACATGCCCGACATGGACGGCCTGCAGGTTCAGGCGGAGCTGACGCGACGCGGTATCGACATGCCCGTCGTGGTGCTGACGGGCAATGGCGATCCTACGCTCGCCGTACAGGCGATGAAGGCGGGCGCTGCCGACTTTCTCGCCAAACCGGTCGAGAAGGCCGCATTGCTCGGCGCGATCGACCGCGGCTTCAGCTGGCTTGAGAGTATAGCCCGTCGTGCCTCCGAACAGGCCGACGCTCTTTCGAAAGCCGCGAGACTGACGCAGCGCGAACGGGCCGTTCTGAGAGGAATTTCGCGAGGCTATCCAAATAGCCTTATCGCAGATGAACTCGGCGTCACGTCGCACACGGTCGAGCTGCATCGGGCCAGTCTGATGATCAAACTCAACGCGCAAAGCCTGCCCGACCTGTTGCGGATCGCTTTCGCCGTCGACCTGCACGAATCGACCGAAAACGGGCACCCCTAAAATTCTCGGCCGTGCGATGCCGGATGCTATGCGGATCGGGCCGCGGCCAGTTCGGCGATGATCGGACAATCCGGCCGCTCGTCGCCTTGGCAGCGCTCGGCCAGGTCGATTAGCGTGTCGCGCAGCGCCGTCAACGCCTCGGCTTTGCGCTGAAACTCATCGGCGCGGGCAAGGGCAAGCCGCTTCACCTCCGCGCTGGCACGGCCGGTATTGGCCCAAAGGCTGAGCAACGTGCGGATCTCCTCGATCGGGAAGCCGAGATCGCGGGCATTGGCGATAAACCGGAGGCGATGGAGGTCGCGCTCGCCATAGTCACGATAGCCAGCACCCCGACGCGCCGGCGCCGGGATGAGGCCGATCTTTTCATAATGGCGGATCATCCGCTCAGAGACGCCGCTCTGCCGTGACGTCTCGCCGATGTTCACAGTGCTTTCCGGTTGAGGCGCAGCGCGTTGGTGACCACGCTCACCGAAGAGAGCGCCATCGCCGCCGCCGCGATAATGGGCGAGAGCAGAATACCGAACAGCGGATAGAGCGCACCCGCCGCTACGGGCACGCCCGCGACATTGTAGATGAAGGCGAAGACGAGATTCTGGCGGATGTTCGACATGGTCGCTTGGCTGAGCCGCCGCGCCCGGACGATGCCAGTCAGGTCGCCCTTGAGCAGCGTGACGCCAGCGCTCTCGATCGCGACGTCGGTGCCGGAACCCATGGCGATGCCGACGTCGGCGGCGGCCAACGCGGGGGCGTCGTTGACACCGTCGCCGGCCATGGCGACGACCCGCCCCTCGCGCTTGAACCTGGCGACCACGGCGCTCTTCTGATCGGGCAGCACCTCGGCTTCGACCTCGTCGATGCCCAGGCGTCGGGCGACCGCTTCCGCGGTCGTGCGGTTGTCGCCGGTCAGCATGACCACGCGAATGCCCTCCGCCTTGAGCGCGGCGAGCGCTTCTGGTGTCGTGGCCTTCACCGGATCGGCGATCGCGAAGGCGCCGCCGACTGTGCCGTCGACCCCGATGAAGATCGCGGTGGCGCCATCCCGGCGCAGCGCGTCGGCCTGGCTGGCGAGCGCATCGGTCGCAACCCCTTTGTCGGCAAGGAACTGCGCATTGCCGAGGACGATGCGCCGCCCTTCGACCGTGCCGAGCGCGCCGCGCCCGGTCGGCGAGTCGAAGTCGATGACGTCGCTCGTGACGATGCCGCGATCCTTCGCGGCCTCGACGATTGCCAACGCGAGCGGATGCTCGGACGCCCGCTCGACCGAGGCGGCAAGACGCAGCAGCTCGGCTTCGTCGAAGCCGGGCGCCGGCACGACCTGGGTGACGGCAGGCCGGCCTTCGGTCAGCGTGCCTGTCTTGTCGACGACGAGAGTGTCGACCTTCTCCATATGCTCGAGTGCTTCGGCATTTTTGATGAGGACACCGAGCCCGGCGCCGCGGCCGACCCCGACCATGATCGACATCGGCGTTGCCAGCCCCAGTGCGCAGGGACAGGCGATGATCAGCACGGCGACCGCCGCCACCAGCCCATAGGCGAAGCGCGGCTCGGGACCCCAGATGCCCCAGGCGATGAACGCGACGGCCGCGACCGCGATGATCACGGGCACAAACCAGCCCGACACCTGATCGGCCATGCGCTGGATCGGCGCGCGCGAGCGCTGCGCCTCAGCGACCATCTGGACGATGCGTGCGAGCATGGTATCGCGGCCGACCTTGTCGGCGACGATCACCAGCGCACCGGTCTGGTTGAGCGTGCCGCCGATCACTGTGTCGGCCTTTGCCTTGGTGACGGGCATGGATTCGCCGGTGACCATCGACTCGTCGAGCGAGGAGCGGCCGTCCTCGACTACGCCGTCGACCGGCACCTTCTCGCCCGGCCGCACCCGCAGGCGGTCGCCCACCGCAACCAGATCAAGGCTGATTTCCTCTTCGTTCCCATCAGAACCGATCCGGCGCGCGGTCTTTGGTGCAAGGTTGAGCAGCGCCTTGATCGCGCCCGAGGTGCGTTCCCGCGCGCGCAGTTCGAGCATCTGGCCGAGCAGCACGAGGACGGTGATCACCGCGGCCGCCTCGAAATAGACGGCAACCATGCCGTCCTCGCCGCGGAAGGCCGGCGGGAACAGCTGAGGCGCGAGCGTCGCGATGACGCTGTAGATCCAGGCGACCCCGGTCCCCATCGCGATCAGGGTGAACATGTTGAAGTTGCGGGTCTTGAGCGAGGCCCAGCCACGCTCGAAGAACGGCCAGCCCGCCCACAGCACGACGGGTGTCGCCAGCACGAACTGGATCCATACCGAGATAGACATCGGCACGAGGCGATGGATCGCGGGAAAGACATGCGCGCCCATCTCGAGGATCAGCACCGGGAGAGCCAGCACGAGGCCGACCCAGAAGCGCCGCGTGAAATCGACTAGCTCGTGGCTGGGGCCGCTGTCGGCGGTCACGGTCGCGGGTTCGAGCGCCATGCCGCAGATCGGACAGGACCCGGGATGGTCCTGGCGGATCTCGGGATGCATCGGGCAGGTCCAGATCGTGCCTTCGGGCGCCGCGACCGGCGGCGTCGGCGGGCCGAGATAGCGCTCGGGATCGGCGATGAATTTGGTCCGGCAGCCCGCGCTGCAGAAATGATAGCTTTCACCGCTATGCTCGGCGTGATGCGCCGTGGTCGCCGGGTCGACGGTCATGCCGCAGACCGGGTCCTTGACGCCGGTCGCCGCTTTAGCGGTGCCGTGGCCGCCGCAGCAACCGCCGCCATGCGCCGCTCCATGTGTCTCGTTCATCGCCTCGCTCCTTTCGACGCCTGACGATCTAGGGTCTGACACCGTGTCAGGGTCAATACGTAATCGCCTAAGTGGCCAAATCGGCGGGCCCGTTCGCTTGGCCGCCATCAGGCCGGGGAGCACGCCGTCGGCATTGGGCTGGGTATCGTCGATGCCATCGAGCCCGCTGCACGGTCAGGCGGAAGGCGAGCCGCATGAGACCCGTGCTGGCGGCCATAATCGGCGATTACCAGGCGCCAATCCGGGCGCAGCATGGCAAGCATGGCGGCACGCCACCGCTTCTCCCGCGCCCACAGGCGGATCGCGCGATCATAGTCTTTCGTCGATCCAGTCCCGCGCGGCGGGGTGTACGATTGCATTGGCTTCTCCCAACGCGAGGCGTTCGAAACGATAAACTACATCGACATGGGTGGCGACAGTGTCCCCAGCCAGGCGACCAGCCCGAGAATGACGATCGCAAGACCGCCTTCGACGACGAGGCTCGCGCGCAGCAGCGCCTGCGCCCGTGGCGCGTCCTCTTCCTCGATCGCCTGCGCAAGTGCCGGGGTCAGGCGATAACGGTTGAGCGCGGCCAGGCCCAGCATGCCGGCGAAGAGCAGCAGCTTGGCGATGAGCAGCAGGCCGTAGGTCGACTGCCCGAGAGACGCGATGTTGCCCGGGCCGACCAGGAACCAGCCGTTCACCGTCCCGGTCAGGATCAGCAGGGCGACGATGATCGTGCCGACGAGGGAGAAGCCCCGCAGCGCTTCCTCGGCGAGCATGACCCGGTCCATGTCTTCAGTGGCGAGATCATCGGTTGCGAGCCTGGTAAGAACCAGCGCAAGGAATGCGGCAAGCGCGCCGACCCAGGCGCCCGCGGCGAGCAGATGGATGAGATCGGCCCCCAGTTGCAGCCAGCCCGCCTCGCCTTCGCCGGCCGCGCCATGCCCGCTCCAGGCGAGGGTCGCGAGTGCGACCGCGCCTGCCAGAGTGGAGGCGATGAAGGCAGGACGGGATTGCCGGCGATAGAAGGGGATGGAGAGCAGAAGAACGAGGAGCGCGACGAGGCGCGCCTTCAGCGCCGTTCCCATGGACGTGCCGTTGAACAGCTCTGCGACCATGGAAAGATCAGGCTGGGTGAGCGGCAGCCCGGTCATGGCCGCTGCCTGCAACGCGAACCCCAGCGCCGACAGCAGGAGGGCGAGACAGGCGAGACCGGCCACCATTGCTACCATCGGCAGATGCCGCTGTACCATCCGGCCGCCGCCGGGCGCATAGAGCGCGAACAGCGGCAGGCCGAACAACAGGCCGAGATCGACGTAGAGCGCCCAGCGGACGGCGACGAGTGCCACGTCGTTCATGGCGTCACTTGACGGTAAAGGCGAGATTGCCCTGGATGCGGTGCGTGTCGGTCGAGACGACGTGCCAGGCGACCTGATAGCTGCCCGCCATGAGCGGCTTGGCGAGCGTCAGCACGAGCGTCTTGTCGCCTTCGACGGACGTCTTGAAGCCGGTTACCGCCATGCGGTGGTTGGGCATGCCGGGCATGCCGGTCATCACGATCTCGGCGCCCGACAGCTTCGGCATCAGACCTTCACTGAAGGTGAGCGTGATACGCGAAGGCGCCGAGACGCTGGCGTTCGCGGCGGGCGTCGAGGACACAAGCTTGGGATGCGCGTAGGCCGGAGCAGAAACACTCAGGCCGACGGCGGCGATAACTGCGAGAGGCGAAAAGAAACGCATTGGAACATTCTCCTGTAGATCCCATGAGACAATACGCAGCCCGAGCCCCCACCCCTCGCAATTATTCTTTTCAATCTACAGCAAGGGTTCCTGGACCATCGTGCGTATTGAAGGATGAAGACGGAGAAGCACCATGGATGAACTTGACCACCTGCTCTCGCGGTTGCGCGATGCGCCTCTCGATCCCAGGCTCGGCGGCCTGGAAAGCCGGGTCATGGCGGAAATAGCGCGCATCCGGGCCATACCAAGCCTTGGCGCTATGACGTTCGGCATCGCGGCCGCAACCGCGCTGTTCATCGGAATTGCCGGCTCGGCAGTTCCGACACGGTCTGCTGATGCCAAACCGCTATCGCCCTTCGATGCTCGGCTCGCGCTTGCGCCCTCGACGCTGCTGAGCTCGCAGTGATGCGCGACCGCCGCCGGCTCCTGCTCCTCGTCCTGGTGACCTTCGCCGCGGCGATCGCTGGCGTTGTCATTGGCCGCGTCTATGTGGTTCCAGTGCGCCCGGTCGAAAATGAGCTGCACGAGCTGCTCCATCGCGATCTGAAGCTGAATTCAGCGCAACACAGCCGACTCGAGACAATCGAGAAGAACTACGCGATCCGGCGTCAAGCGCTGGAGGCCGAATTGCGCGCCGACAATGCGCGTCTCGCGGAAGCGATCGAAGCGGAGCATGGCTATGGCCCGCAAGTCGCAACTGCGGTGGATCGCTCGCACCAGGCCATGGGCGCGCTGCAGAAAGAAACACTTGAGCATATCTTCGCGATGCGGGCCGTGCTGCGCCCGGATCAGACGGACAAATTCGACGACGCCGTGGTGAAAGCGCTGACGGCCAAATCCGAATGACCGCGTGCCTCCCCGACTGCTCGGACGGGGAGCTCGCGGCTCTGGCGCTTGGAGGCCGGCAAGCGGCCTATGGCGAGCTGGTCCGCCGGCATCAAGGTTGGGTTCACCGGCTCGTGCGCAGCCATGTCGGATCTATGGATGAGGCATTGGATGTCACCCAGGCGAGCTTCGTCGCGGCCTTTGCCGCACTCAACCGCTATGACGTAACCCGACCCTTCCAGGTCTGGATGTCCCGGATTGTCATCAACAAATGCCATGACTGGCGGCGTCGGCGAGCGGTTCGAAATTTCTTTGCCCTAGCCCTACCGCTCGGCGAGGCGGACGGCGTCGCCGACGACGCACCGCTGCCCGATCAGGCGATCGGGGCCGAACAGCAGCTCGCGCAAGCAATGAAAGCGATTGCTGCCCTGCCGTCTTCCCTCAAGGACACGCTTATTTTGCGTACGATCGACGAGAAATCGGAAGCTGAAACCGCCGAAATTCTCGGGATCAGCCAGAAGGCGGTCGAAACGCGCCTCTATCGAGCTAGGGCACGCCTTTCGGAAATATTAAAGAAAGTTTGAGGGGGATGAGGCCATGCTGCGTATTCCCAATAGGTACGCCCTCTTTCTTAAAGCTGAGACAACCGAATGATTTCTGCTCTCGACCGCCGCCAGTTCCTCCGCGGCGCGGCCCTCGCCGGCGGCGGCGCAGCATTGTCAGCCTGGCTGCCGGCCTGGGCGCAGACGATCTCGCCGGGGATGCGACCGACGCTGCCGACCGTGTCGGGCGAAGACATTACGCTCACCATCGCCCGGCAGTCGATGACCATCGACGGGCGCAAGTTCCGGGCAATCGGCCTCAACGGCACGGTCCCCGCCCCGCTGATCCGGCTGCGCGAGGGCCAGCGCGTGCGGCTCAACGTCATCAATCAGCTGGAGGAGGACAGCTCGATCCACTGGCACGGGCTGATCCTGCCGGCCAATATGGACGGTGTGCCGGGCGTGTCTTTTCCGGGCATCAAGCCGGGCTCGAACTACCTCTACCAGTTCTCCGTCGTGCAAAGCGGCACCTACTGGTACCACAGCCATTCAGGCCTGCAGGAACAGGAAGGCCATTACGGCCCGATCATCATCGATCCCGCCGGTGCCGATCCGGTCGCCTATGACCGCGAGCATGTCATCGTGCTCGCCGATCACAGCGCGCTCTCGCCGCAGGCGATCTTCCGGCGCCTCAAGGTCAACCCCGGCCATTTCAATTTCCAGCGCCAGACCCTGGCCGGGCTCCTGTCGGGCAAGGATCAGCCGCTCAAGGACCGGCTCGACTGGGGCCAGATGCGGATGGACCCGGCCGACATCTCCGATGTGACCGGATCCACCTACACCTATCTCGTCAACGGCCATGGTCCGATGGACAACTGGACCGCGCTCTTCACCCCGGGCGAACGGGTGCGGCTGCGGGTCATCAATGCGTCGGCGATGACCACCTTCAACGTCCGCATCCCCGGCCTGCCGCTGACCATCGTCCAGGCCGACGGGCAGAATGTGGTGCCGGTCACCGTCGACGAGTTCCAGGTTGGTGTTGCCGAGACCTACGACGTCGTTGTCAGCCCAGGCGATGACAAGGCCTACACCCTTGTCGGCGAGGCGATCGACCGCTCGGGCATGGCGCGTGCCACGCTCGCGCCGCGCGCCGGCATGGCCGGCGAGGTTCCCCCCTTACGCAAACGGCCGCTCGCCGACATGAAGGACATGGGCATGGACATGTCCTCGATGCCGGGCATGGAAGGCATGGACATGTCGGGCGGCGCTATGCGGGGCGTCGATCCGACGGCCGAGAAGAACGCGTCCGCGCGCCTCGCGACCGGCGCGGCGGCAGCGATGGCGACCATGGACAATAGCGCCATGGCAGGCATGGATCATTCGGGGATGGATCATTCCGCGATGAGCGGGATGGACCACGGCGCGATGGGCGCCGATGGCCAGATGGCGGGCATGGACCATGGCGGGCACGCGATGGGGTCGATGAAGATGCGAGACTTCTCGAACGCGCCGCAGGTGAAGCGCGACCCGAGCGTCCAGACCATCTCGCCGATGCCCGTCGACCGCACCGGCGAGCCCGGCCAGGGCCTCGCCGACGTCGGCCACAAGGTGCTTGTCTACAGGGACCTGATGGCGCTCGATCGCAATCCGGACGTGCGCGCGCCGAGCCGCAGCATCGACATTCACCTCACCGGCAACATGGAGCGGTTCATGTGGTCGTTCGACGGCGAAAAAATGTCGGACCATCACGAGCCGATCCCCTTCATCGAAGGCGAGCGGGTGCGCGTCAATCTCATCAACGACACGATGATGGGGCATCCGATCCATATTCACGGGCATTTTTTCGAGCTGGTGACGGGGCATGGCGATCATGCGCCACGCAAGCATACGGTAATCGTCCAGCCCGGCGGCAAGGTGACCTGGGACTTCACCGCCGACGCGGTCGGCGACTGGGCCTTCCACTGTCATCTCCTCTACCACATGCATGCCGGGATGATGCGGGTCGTGAGCGTCCGTCCGAAGGGAGACGCGTAATGACCCGCATCCTCACGCCGCTGGTGAGCGCGATCGCCCTTTTCGCTGCCGCGCCCGCCTTTGCCCAGGATCATTCAATGCACGGCATGCCCGGCATGGCGCCGCCGGGCGAGGTGCCGCCGGCGCAGGAGAAGAAGAAGGACAAGGCCGCCGCCAGGCCGCGCGCTCAGACACCAGCGCCAGACGCCACCTCGGCGATGGACCATTCGCAGCACCAGGCCAGTCCTGCGCCGCAGGGAGATGCGGCCGGTCAGCCGCAACCCGCGTCTCCCGCGATGCCGGACATGCCGGGCATGGACCACTCCCAGCATCAGGACGGCGCGATGCCGGACATGCCCGGGATGGACCATTCGCAGCATGGCCAGACCGCCATGCCCGGCATGCAAATGACCGGCACGGCGCTTCCGGCCGGCAATGCGCCCCCGCCGCCTCCCCCCAGCGACCACTTCGCCGATCGTGATTTTCCCGGCGCCGAGATGGCGCGCTCACGCGACATCATGATGAAGGACAGCGGCGGCAACAATTTCGGGCAGGTGCTGCTCAACCTGTTCGAGTATCAGGCGCATAGCGGTCGCGATGGCTATCGCTGGGATGGCGAAGGCTTTTACGGCGGCGATATCAACCGGCTCTGGCTCAAGAGCGAGGGCGAAGGCGAGTTCGGCCGCGGCATCGACAGCGCGGAGGTGCAGGTGCTCTATAGCCGGGCCATCGACCCCTATTTCAATCTTCAGGGCGGTATCCGCCAGGACTTCGGCCGCGGGCCCAACCGCACCTATGCGACCGTTGGCGTCGAGGGTCTGGCTCCCGGCATGTTCGAGGTCGAAGGCGCGCTGTTCCTCTCGACCAAGGGCGACCTTCTGGGCCGGGTCGAGGGCTATTACGACCAGCGCATCACCCAGCGCCTGATCTTGCAGCCGCGCGCCGAGGTCAATTTCGCCGCGCAGGATATTCCGGAGAACGACATCGGTTCGGGGCTGGTCAACATAGAGCTCGGCGCGCGCCTGCGCTATGAGTTCAGCCGCCAGTTCGCACCCTATATCGGCGTCTCCTATCTGCGCAAAGCCGGCGACACGGCGCGGCTGTCGAGGCTTGCCGGCGAGGACGTCCATGCGACCAGCTTCGTCGCCGGCGTTCGCTTCTGGTTTTAGCATCAGGACGGCTGATGGCGGGGGCGAACAGGAGAGCGGGGCGTTACACTCATACCAAGGTCGGCCGGCGCCGAGCGAAGGAGATACGCCATGGACCATTCGTCCCACATGAACACCCGGAAGATGGGCGCCTATTGGAGCCTTGCCGTTCAGACCGTCATCAGCGGCGTCATCATGTATCTGGTGATGTTCGTCATGATCGACGGGCTCGACAGCTTCTACAACAACCTCAACATGCTCTACATGACGCTGATGATGGTCGCACCGATGGTAGTGCTGATGATCCTCGCCATGCGGCACATGTTTGCGTCGAAGGCCGCCAACATCGCGCTGATCGCCGCCTCGCTGGTCGCCTTCTTCGGCAGCTTCGCGCTTATCCGCACCCAGACCACGATCGGCGACACGGCCTTTCTGCGCTCGATGATCCCGCACCATTCCGGGGCGATCCTGATGTGCCAGGAAGCAAAGCTCAGCGATCCGGAAGTCATCCGGCTCTGCGAATCGATCAAGCGCTCGCAGCGGCAGGAAATCGACGAGATGAAGGCCATTCTCGCGCGGCGCTGAGCGGCTCGGTCGGGCTACGCCCGGATCCGTGCGCCCGGTCAGGCCCGTGAGCCGGGACGATGGTCGACACGAGGCGCGGGCCGGACGAGATTGCCAGCGACGTAGCGCGGCTTGCGCCGCTGTTCCTGCGACAGGCTGGCGGCCACGTCCTGACGCTGCTCGATCCTGCCGGGATCGTGCTGAGCTATAATGAAGAAGGCGAGCGTGCCGAATGCTGGCCCCTCGATCGCGTCCTGGGACAGCCCCATGACCTGTTCTACCCGCCCGACGAGATTGCGGCCGGCCGCCCGTGCGCAGACCTGGCGGCCGCCCTTCACGAAGGCACGCTGGAGCGCGAAGCGTGGCGGGTCTGCGAGAACGGAGCGGAGTATCTCGCGCGCCTGACGATCAGCGCCCTGTTCGAAGGCGACGCACATCGAGGCTTTGCCTGCATCAGTCGCGATGTCACCGACGAGGCGGCGGTCCGGGCGTCAATCGAGACCCGCGAGCAGCATCTCCAGTCGATCCTGGCGACCGTCCCCGATGCGATGATCATCATCGACGAGACCGGCGACATCACGTCGTTCAGCGCGGCCGCCCAACGCCTGTTCGGCTATTCGGAAACCGAGCTCGTCGGCCGCAACGTCTCCTGCCTGATGCCCCAGCCCGATCGCGACCGGCATGACGAATATATCGCGCATTATCTCCAGACCGGCGAGCGCCGGATCATCGGCCTCGGCCGCGTCGTGGTCGGCCAGCGCCGCGACGGCTCGACCTTCCCGATGCAGCTGTCGGTTGGCGAGGCCGGTGAAGACGGGCAGCGGTTGTTCACCGGCTTCATCCGGGATCTCACCGCCAAGGAGCAGGATGAGCTCAGGCTCAAGGAACTGCAGGCAGAGCTGGTCCATGTCTCCCGGCTGAGCGCGATGGGCACGATGGCCTCGACCCTCGCGCATGAGCTCAACCAGCCGCTTGCCGCGGTCGCGCTCTATCTCGAGACGATCCGCGACATGCTCGACGAGCGGGACGACGAACCCTTCGTGTCGCTACGGTCGGTGATGGATGATGCGGCACAGGAAACGCTGCGGGCCGGCCATATCGTCCGGCGCCTGCGCGATTTCGTCGCCCGCGGCGAGGTCGACAAGAGCCTCCACGATCTGCCGCAGGTTGTCGCCGAGGCGAGCGAGCTCGCGCTGGTCGGTGCACGCGAGCGCGGCATCCGCAGCTTCTTCGCGGTCGATCCCGCCGCGACGCCGGTTCTCGTCGACAGGGTGCAGATCCAGCAGGTGCTGGTCAACCTGATGCGCAACGCCATCGAGGCGATGGCGGCGTGTCCTGTTCGCGACCTCAAGGTAGCGACCAGGTTGCGCCCTGACGGGCTGATCGAGGTGACCGTGGAGGATACCGGCCCCGGCATCGCCGACGAGGTCCGGGAGCAGCTCTTCACGGCGTTCAAGTCGACAAAGGCCGACGGCATGGGCCTCGGCCTTTCGATCTGCCGGACCATCATCGAAGCGCATGGGGGCCGTATCTGGATGGAGCGCCCCGACCGCGGCGGCGCGCGCTTTCATTTTACCTTGATCCATGCGCGGGCGGAGGAGGAACATGGGGGATAGACGCGTCATCCATCTGGTCGACGACGAGGAGAGCATCCGCAAGGCGGCGAGCTTTGCGCTCAAGACCGCGGGCTACGACGTCGTGACCTATGCCTCGGGCGTGGAGTTTCTCAAGGAGGCGAAGTCGGCGGCCGTCGGCTGCGTCATCCTCGACGTGCGCATGCCCGAGATAGACGGTCTCGAGATTCAGGCCGCCATGGCAGCACGCGGGGTCAATATGCCGGTCATCGTCCTGACCGGCCATGGCGACGTGTCGGTTGCGGTGCAGGCCATGAAAGGCGGCGCGGTCGACTTTCTCGAGAAGCCCTTCGAGAAAGCCGCCCTGCTCGGCGCCGTCAGCCGCGCGTTCGCGCGTCTCGACGATGTCGACCTTCGCACTCTGGAAACCTCTGAAGCCGGCGTGCGGGTCGCTGCACTGACGCCCCGGGAGCGTGAAGTGCTGGAAGGGCTGGCGAACGGCCTGCCCAATAAGACGATCGCCTATGACCTGGGCTGTTCATCGCGAACGGTCGAGGTCCATCGCGCGAGCCTGATGGCCAAGCTCGAGGTCCGCAATTTGTCCGAAGCCCTGCGGATCGCCTTTGCCGCGGGCATGGGCCGCAAGCCGAAGTGACTGCGACCTCTACGTAGCGACGGGACGAGGCGCGATATGCGATCGATGGTGCAATCGTCACACGGGTGTCCGCTTCTCGCAATGCCATCGGTCCGTTCCACTCAGCATGATGGCAGATACACCATCCTCGTCTCCGACGACGATCCCGGCGTGCGGCGTGGCCTCCAGCTGCTGCTGAGATCGCGCGGCTATGCCGTGTGGGGATATACGACCGGCCACGCGCTGTTGGCCGACCCCCGCGCGAAGGAGGCAGACTGCGTCATCCTCGACTATCGCATGCCCGACATCGACGGATTCGCGATGCTGCGTCACCTTCGCGAGATCGGATGGTCGGGACGCGCGATCATGATCTCAGGCTTTCATGACACGCTGCTGGCCTCGCGGGCCGCTGAGGCGGGCTTCGATCATGTTCTCGCAAAGCCGCTGATCGGCAGGGCTTTGCTCGAAGCGTTGGACCGGCACCGCATCGAGACGCTTCGAAAGCATTGAATTGTGGCGGCCGGCCCCCGGCAGCCTCAGCCCGGCGCGATGTGGAAAGCCGATCTGCGCCGTCAAAGCCAGTGGCTACGTTTGAACCGGATGTAGAGCCCAATGCAGACCGCAGCGATGACGCCGAGGATGACGAAATATCCCCATTGCGTCTTCAGTTCGGGCATATTCTCGAAATTCATGCCGTAGATTCCGGCAATCGCGGTAGGCACCGCGAGGATCGCAGCCCGGGCGGCAAGCTAACGGGTGATCGCACCTTGGCGCTGCTGTTCGAGCAGGTGACTCGCCTCGAACACCGAGATCAGGATGTCGCGGATGCCGGTGATGGCGCTCTCAACCCTGAGCATGTGATCGTCGAGCTTCGAAATCTGGTGGCCGTTGTCGGCACCTTCCATGGCAAGCGGGTGAAGGCCGTAATTCCCGGCGATGTCGGCAAGTTCTGTTTCGCTGGGCTGGGACATTTTGATCCACACGAAGTCATCCTTGCCGACGTGCTCGCACGCCGGATCGATCAGGGTCGCCGGCCGTAGCCGTTTGCCATTGTGACAAAGAACGGCGGCGGCGACCGGAAGCCGTGTGCCTCGCCTATTGAGACGCGCGCACAAACACTCGTCATTCTTCAAGCCCAATCGCAGGAAGAAGAAGGCGGCGCGCAGCAATTGGAGCGAGAGCTTATAGAAAATGCGGCGGAGCGTTGGGTTTCGCAGAAGGCCGCTCCCGTTCATGACGCGCGTGGCTGGGCGGCGCGCTGCCACATCAAGGGCACGCAGACTGCGAAGGTCTGCGCACCCTTGATTGGCGACCGCGAGGGTTTTCCTCTCTTGCGATGGTACCAAGCGATTGCCCGTGTGGCGCCTCTGCAATCGTGTCGGATGACTATACCTAAGTATCGGATAACGGCGCTGACGACAGGGTTGCCGGGCCCCGGTGAGGCGCGTCGCACCGCGCGGAGACGAAAGCTGGAAGACGGAAAAGCTCAACTGTCGAAAGCGACCGAGCGCGCGAGCGCTTCCTGGGACTGCAGAAAGGCGAGCCGCGATTGCAGCGCCGCCTGGACAACGCCGAAAGCGTCACCCCCCAGAGTCACGCGCAGCGGCGGATGGTCGCTGGTTGCGACATCAACGATCGCTTGCGCGATCTTTTGCGGGTCGAGCGTGTAGAGCTCGTTTCCGGCGGTCTCGAACATCTTGCGGATATGGCCGGCGGGCGTATCGCGATACGCGGCGATCTCGCTGGCGAATTGCAGATTGTGGCTGAAGCTGGTGCGCGCCCCGCCCGGCTCGATCAGTGTCACGAACAGGTTGAAGGGTTCAAGCTCCTGGCGGAGGCATTCGCTGAAGCCCTCCAGGCCCCATTTGGCCACATGATAGAGACTGCTCGTCGGAAGCGAGCCCTGACCACTAGCGCTGGAGATCTGGATGATCCGGCCGCTCCCGCGCAGCCGCATGGCGGGGACAAAGGCGCGGGTGATGTGGATGGGCGCCATGAGATTGAGCGCGATCTGGCCTTCGACCTCGGCGTCCGACATCTCTTCGGTGGCGCCGATCACGCCGCCGCCGGCGTTGTTGACCAGAATATCGACGGGTCGACGCGCCTGCGCCCGGGCCACGACCGCAGCAATATCGTCCTTGACCGTGACGTCGAGCGCTTCGACGCGCAGCTGGCTCGGATATTTCGCCGCGAGATCATCGAGGCTTTCGGGCTTGCGGGCCGTCGCGGTAAGGTCGTCGCCAGCGGCCAGGATCAGTTCGGCCAGATGGCGGCCGATGCCGCTGGACGCGCCCGTGAGAAACCAGTGATTGGACATATGTTACTCCATATATTACCAACTGGTAGGTAACTTGAAACCTGGAATGCGTCAATGCTTGGAGGTGTGATGAAGCAACGAACCCGGCGGAATGCCGCACAGAGCCGCGAGACGCTCCTGGCTGCAGCGACCGAGGAGTTCGCGTCCCATGGGCTGGCGGGCGCGCGGATCGACCGGATTGCGCAGGCGGCGGGTATCAGCAAGCCGATGCTCTACACCTATTTCGGGGACAAGGAGGCGCTCTTCGATGCCGCGCTGACGCAGGAAGTGATGGACGCGGCGCAGGCCGATCGCTTCGATCCCAATGATCTTGAGGGTTATGCGGGGCGCACCTATGACTTGCTGGTCGAACGCCCGCGCCTGTGGAGGCTGCTGACCTGGCATCATTTGGAGCGTGGCCAGGATGTTCTGATGCTCCCGGCCGGCGAGGTCCTTCTCGGGGAGAAGCTGGACGGGATCGCAGCGGCGCAGGCCGAGGGGCGGATCGTCGCCGACTTCACGCCCCTGGATGTCGTCCGGCTTGTCGCCGCCCTCACCCAGCTCTGGTGCATGACCGGAGCTGCACGCGACGCTGCCGAGCACGCGGCGCGCCGGGCGACGATCATGCGGGCGGTGGGGCGACTGCTGCGCGTGTGATCGTGCGAGGCGCGAGCTGCACGCCCGCGCGCCGACCGGGACACAGCAAGCATTTTTCGCAACCTGCCGTACTGCCCAGCGGCAAAATCAGGGCGGCTCATGCACAAGCCGGCCCGTCGGCTCCGCGGATGCGATCGACGTTCGAGGACTGCGCCGCCACTGCCGAACCGGATTGGATCATCGCCAAGTGACCCAGTGGCTGCGCGACGATCTCAGGTCGCCGGACTCGTCGCACGACGTTTCGTCAGGAGTCGTTTCATCTGCCTCAAAAGGCGAACCTGCGGCTCAATCCGGAAGAAGGCGCGACACATCCAGGAAACGAGGATCAAATGCGGTCCGCATCGGTATTACTTTCCCTGGCGCGTGCAAGCTCAGCAAAGGACTAATGTTCCCGGAGCATCTCTAGCGCTATACCTAGGTATATCACGCCGACACCAATAACATGTGATCATGCCGCTTCGCATTCTTGCCGGCCAAATGTCCCGATCATCAAATCGAAGCGTGCGAGGCTGTATTACGATATGATATTCTATCTCCTATCTCAGCAGCTTTGCAAATGAGCGCTCGCAAAAATATCTCTTCAGTCATGAGGGTTCGACGTCTGGCGTGCGTATTATAGCTATATCTATATCTAAATTTCACGAGAATAAGGTATTGGAAAAACAGGAAAAATACTGTTGCCCTGTATATACAACTGATGTTGTCTGTGGCTGTTCTAAAACGTCAGGGGGATTGCACATGACCATCAGGATGGCCCTGCTCGGCAGCGCCGCCATCGTCGCGGGCTACGCCGCGCCGGCTCTCGCTCAGGCCGATCCGACACCGCAGCCAAAAGCACAAGTCCTGGGGGATGACAGCGACATCGTCGTTACCGGCTCACGAATCCGTCGGCAGGATCTGGCCGGGGTTGGACCGGCCACCGTGGTCACCGCCGAGCAGATCCAAAATACCGGCATCGTCAATATCGAAACCGCCTTGCAGCGTTTGCCGGCCAATGTCGGCTTCGCGGGCAACCAGACATCGGCCTACTGGACCAACAACGGTTATGGCACTGCTCAGGTCAATCTGCGCGGCCTCGGCATCAAGCGCACACTCGTGCTCCTCAACGGCCGACGCCTCGTCGCGGGCGGCACCGGCGCCAATTCCTCACCCGATCTCAACATGATCCCGGTCGTGGCGCTGGCACGCACCGATGTCCTCAAGGATGGCGCGTCCGCTATCTACGGGGCCGATGCCATGGCCGGCGTGGTCAACCTTGTCACGCGCACCGATTATGAAGGCCTGGGTCTCAGCGTCCGACAAGGCATTACCGAGCGCGGCGACGGCTCCGATCTCACCGCGGACCTACTTTGGGGCATTCGCAACGATCGTGGCGGGTTCATGGCAGCAGTCACCTACCAGAAGACCAGCGCCGTCAACATGGCCTCGCGTGCGCCCTGCTCGCTCGCTGAAACGACGCCGGGCTCGCTGAGCTGCGTCAACAGCGCCTCGACGATCGGCGGACGCGCGGTGCTGCCCAACGGCCAACAGATCAACTTCAACCAGGTACCCGGAGGGAACGGGAACTTCTACGAGCCTTACAGTCCCGCCAAGCACAACTTCAACTCGAACCCGTTTCTCAATGCGGTCAGCCCAGTCGAGCGCGTCAGCACGGCCTTCTTCGCGGACTATGCGCTGACCGACGGTATCCAGGCGTTCGGCGAGTTCCTCTATACGTTCCGCAAGTCGAATCAGATCGCGACACCCGGCACGCTGCGCAATCTCTCGATACCAGCCAGCAATCCGACCAATCCGACCGGCCAGAACCTGGTCCTGGCCCAGCGCCGCCTCGCCGAACCCGGCGCGCGCCACTTCTTCCAGGAGACCGATACCTGGCAAGGCACCTTCGGGCTGCGCGGCAAGCTGGCGAACGACTGGGCCTGGGAAGTCGCGGGCAGCTTCGGGCGTAACACGGCCGTCGACGGCTCGACCAACATCGCCAATCTCGAGCGCGTCGCGAACACGCTCGACAGGAGCAAATGCTCCAGCACGGCGGGCGCGGCCATCCCCTGCGGTGACTATCTTGGGTTCGGAGACCTGACACCTCAGGTTCTGGATTATATTCTGTTCACCTCGCGCGATCGCGGAGGCAACGAACTCGGCACGGTCACGGCTGACCTCAACGGCGATCTCTTCTCCCTTCCAGCCGGCGCGGTGTCCTTCGCCACCGGCGTGGTCTATCGGCGCGAAAAAGGCTGGCGCGATCCCGACCCGTTGACGGTGCTCGGCGTGGCGAACGTCAATCAGCAGGATCCTATTTCGGGCTCGAGCACCGCCAAGGAAGCCTATCTCGAGCTATCGGTGCCGGTGCTTGCCAACACAGCTTTCGCCAAGGCGCTCACGCTCGATGGCGCAGTCCGCTACTCAGACTATAATCTCTTCGGGAGCGACTGGAATTACAAGCTCAGTGCCGACTGGGTAGTCAATGACAGCATCCGTCTGCGCGGCACTTATGGGACGGGCTTTCGCATTCCCAACGTGCCGGAGCTTTTCGGCGGCGTCTCGGAAGGCAATCTGACCACGACCGATCCCTGCTCGCGCTACACCTCCAGCGGCAACGTGACCTTGATCGCCAATTGTCAGGCGTCCGGTGTGCCGGCCAACTATACGCAGCTCGGCACCACGATCCTCACCACAGTGGGCGGTAACCAGAGCCTTCGGCCCGAAAGCTCCACGACCTGGACCGTTGGTACGGTGATATCGCCGCGCGGCATCATCCCAGGGTTGTCGCTGACGGCAGACTGGTTCGACATCAAGATCAAGGACGCGATCCGGGCCATTCCCGGCTCGACCAAGCTCGCAGTCTGCTATGCGAGCCAGAACCTGTCGCACCCGTTCTGCAGCGACTTTACGCGCAGCGCGCTGACCGGCGAGGTCACTTACCTCTCCGCCCAGCCCATCAACACCGGCCGCGAGGAGATGAATGGTCTCGATCTGGGTCTGGTGTACAGTGGTGCGGTGGGCGAGGTGAAGATCTCCTTGGATCTCAACATGACCTATCTCAACAAATATGTCGTAAACCCCTTCCCCGGCGGCGCGCCGATCTATTTCGACGGGTTTATCGGGGGCGGCAATGGCGGCTATCCGAAATGGCGTGGTTATGGCGTGCTGACGGCGGAAAAGGACGGCATCAGCGCGACCTGGTCGACACAATGGATCGGCAAGGCGACCGACTTCAACGCATCGGCCGGCGACATCGGCTACCGCACGCCGAACGTCTTCTACCACAATCTTCAGCTTGCCTTCGCGATCGACGAGAAGACACGTTTCCAGATCGGGGCCGATAATCTGTTCGACCGCAAGGCGCCCTATATCCAGAGCTTCACCGATGCCAACACCGACACGATGACCTATGATCTGCTCGGACGGCGCTTCTACGCCGGCTTCCGAACCGCGTTCTGAAGGGCAGCACATGGCAATTCGCTGGCCTTTGGTCATCCGCCGGACGCACAAGTGGCTGGCCCTGATCGTCGGCGTCCAGGTTCTGCTCTGGACGCTGACCGGCTTCTATATGGTGGCCGTCCATATCGACATCATCCATGGCGACGATCTGGTCCGCCCACCGGTCGTCGCCCCCATCGACCTTGCGAGCTTCGTCCCGCCGGCGCGGATTGTTCAATCGGCTCCCGACGCGTCCGAGATCCGCCTGCAACGGTTCATGGATCAGCCCGTCTGGCGCGCGCAAACCTCGGGTGGTCCAAGACTCTTCGATGCAGGTTCGGGACAGCCCATCCCCGATTTGAGCGAGGCACAAATCCGCGCCGCCGCTCGGCGCATCTACAGCGGCACCGGGGACATCGTCGCAGCCCGGCTGCTGACGACGGCGCCACTGGAAATGCAGGCGCGCAAGCCTCCCTATTGGCAGGTCGAATTCGATGCCTGGAACCGGCCAACCCTGTATCTCTCTCCGCAGACCGGTGAGCTGATCTCGCGCCGCCATGCGCTGTGGCGCGTGTTCGATTTCGCGTGGATGCTGCACATCATGGACTATGACGATCGCTCCGACGTCAACAATCCGCTGCTGCGCGTGGCGACCTGGAGTGCCCTTGCCATGGCGCTGGCCGGGGCTTGGCTGCTGCTTTGGTCGTTCCCGCGGCGCAGGAAGAAGAAGGCATGAAGAAAATCCGGTTCACCCCGCTCTTTTTTCGGCGCATCCACAAATGGGTCGGCCTGATCCTGGGCGTGCAGTTTCTCCTTTGGGCTCTGAGCGGCTCGATGATGGCCTTGCTCGATCAGGAGAAGGTCGGCGGACACAGTGCGCAGGCCAGCCATCAGCACGCCCTACCTGCCGGTGACTATATTGCGCCGGCAAAGCTCGCTCTTGATGGTCCCGTGCTCGGCATCGCCTTGCGGTCCCTTGCCACACGCCCCGTCTACGAGCTTCGATCCACCACGGGCACGCGGCTAATCGACGCGACGAGCGGCGCCCCGGTTCGGGTCGACGAGCAGGTCGCGCGCGACGTCGCGACGATGGTGAATGAAGCACCGATCCGCAAGGCAACGTTGCTCGCCGAACCGAATGTGGAAGCGCGCGAGCACGAAGGCACCATGTGGCGACTGGATTTCGCGGACGCAGAGAACAGCAGCGCCTACATCTCCGCCGACACCGGCCGATTCCTGGTCATGCGCGGCGACACATGGCGCACCTGGGATTTCTTCTGGATGCTCCACAATATGGACTATGTGAACCGCACCAGCTTCAATCACCCGCTGATCGTCTTCGTTGCGTTCGGTACTTTGTGGCTGTCGGGGACGGGCTTCTACCTGCTGTTTAAGAGCTTCAGTCGCGCCGACGTGCGATGGTTGCGGCGCAGGCGCAAATCGGCCGTCAAGTTGGGCGCGGGCTGATCGCTAGGTCCCAACAGAAAAAGCCGCCGATAGCTCGAACCGATTGCCCGGGTGCGTGAGCCAAGCGTGCGATACGAGACGTCCGCGACTCCAGGTTCTGCGCGTCATCATTAGCACTGGTTCTCCTTCAGCGAGGCCCAGCATTGTTCGCATGGCTGTATCCGGCATCGCCGCGCACACCCGGTGCTCTACTCGCTCGAGCGGGGCAACACGTGTCAGATATTCATTCGGCGTCGAGGCGCTGAAATCCCTCTCTCCGTAGCGTGGCGCAGCAGATGCCAGCACAAAGCGCTCCTCGACCTGAATTGGGAATTCGGTCTCGTGATGGACGATAAGCGAATGGAAGAGGCGCGTGCCCAAGCCGACTTCCAGCAGAGCTGCCCTTTCCGCATCAGCCCGTATCTCGATATTATAAATGACGCGCGCGCGATAGGCGTGGCCCCTGCCGCGCACCTCCTCCGCGATGTTGCGGATCTCGATCAGCTGCCCGATCGGCCGGGGCTCGGCGACAAAGCTGCCCCGCCCCGCCCGCCGTACCACGACACCGGCCGATTGCAGTTCCCGCAACGCCCGGTTTGCGGTCATGCGCGAGACTTTGAACGTCTCGACGAGCTCGGCCTCTGACGGCGTCTGGTCGCCGGGCTTCAGGCGACCTTCCCGGATGTCCTCGAAAATGCTGTCTTTGATCGCCACATAGCGAGGTTGCTTCTCCGCACCGGCAGCGTCGACCGCGGGTTCGCCCACAGAAGCAGCTTTCGTCCGGGGAGCGGATGCGCGGCTATGGGGGCGAGCGGGAGCATGCATCAAATGACTATACAGGTGGGGGCGAGCAAGTCCCAGTCATTCAAACAGGAAATCACCAGCGAGAGCCGAGGCGTGCGTGATCAATGCCGCGCGAAGACCTTCTGGCCCGAACTGCCGAACGACACCACCGCATAGGGTTGGCGGGCGGCGCCTGCCACTTCCATGCCCTCCGAGCCGATCGGCATCCCCGCCACCGCAATGCCTCTGACGCCTACGGGACGGGTTGCCAGCAGGCGCTTGATATCGGCGACCGGGACATGGCCCTCGATCAGATAGCCATCAACCATCGCGCTGTGGCAGGATGCCAGCGTGCCCGGCATGCCGGCCCTCCGCTGAAGCGCCCCGCGCGACGCATCGTCGCGCATGACGACCGTGCGGCCCAGCTTCGCGCGAAGCGCCTGGGCCCACTTCTCACAGCATCCACAACCCGGGTCCCGGTGGACGACGACATCATTCGCCGCAAGCGCTGCGCCGGGCAGGGCGAGGAACAGCAAGGCGGCAGAAAGACGGGTCTTCATGAACGGCTCCCGGAAGCATGCGATAGGGTTCCTAATAATCTATACGCATTGATGCCCCCTACCCCTCATCACGCTGAAGATTTCACGATGGCGCGCGGCCTCCAGGCGAGCGGCAAGGACACAAGCAGCGCCAGCGACAGACCACCAATCCCCCACAAGACTAAGTGCTGCGCCCCGGGAGCGACGACGGCGATCGCCAGCGGCGCGAGCGCCTGCCCGATGCTGGCGGCGGAATGCTGGAGACCGAGCTTCAGACCCGAAGGGGCTGCCGCACCGCTGATCCAGAAGCTGGTGACCAATCGAAGGGTTGCCGAGCTCCAGCCGGCAGCAACGATGATCCCACTGAGTTCGGCCATGCTCGCGGCGACAGGGAACAGGAAGAGCGCCGCAGCCAGCAGGCCGAGCGTCAGCCCCGCAAGCCGCCTCGGCATGGTCACCAGCCAATCGAGCCTCGCATGGAAGATCTGTGCTGCCAGCATGCCCAATCCGCAGAGACTGAGCATCCAGGCGATCTCTTCGCGGCTCAGCGAAATGACGCTCCGCGTCACCAGGAGATTGACATGCATCGCCGCCAGCCCGCCGCCCGCGACGATCGTGACGAAAAGCAGGATCAGCGTCGCGCCGAGCGTCGGCGCGGGCAGGTCTCCGCCATCGATGCAAGGTGCACACCAGCGCGGCAGACGCACGGCGCAAAGCGCCGCCCCGACGGCACCGATGCCGAAAGCGAGGATCATGAGGGGAGCGCGGGGCAGGATCGCGGCCGAGACCTCCGCCACCAGCGGACCGGCGAGATCGCCCAGAAACAAGAAGGCGGTCAGCCAGGTGAAGCGCCGCGCCTGGTCCGCGCGCTCGTTTGCGGCAAAGCTCGCGCAGAGCAAGCCCAACGGTATGATGGCGGCCGACGCCATCCCCGCCACCAGGCGCAATGCATAAAGCTCAGGCAGCCCGACGAGGCCGATCGGCGCGGTCACCAGGGCGAGGATGACCAGCGCTGCGCGCAACATCGCCCGATAGTCGACCCGGTCCGCGATCCAGCCCCAGAGCGGCGCCGCCAGCAAGGCTGCCAGGGGATGGACCGCGGTCAGGCTCGCGACATGAAAATCATGAGCGCTTGACGATAGCGCGCCACGAGCCGGGTCGACCAGTGCCGGAAGGAAGGCGAGAATGGCCGTCTGTCCCGCCGACGCCGCAGCCGCCGCGAGCAACAAGACGAAAAAGGAGGCCGGCCAGCGACCGTTGGCTTGCGATCCAGCCTTGTCACGCGGCGCGTTCGCGGTCGACCCCTCGAGTGGCCATCCGCGGATCACCACCAGGCGCGCAAGCCGATCACCAGCCTGTGTTCGGAAGGCCCTTCCCCGCGCAGGCGACGGAAATCGGCCGTGCCGTCAAATGCGCGCTCCCAGACGAAGCCGATATAGGGCGCGAACTTGCGCGACACCTCGTAGCGCAACCGTCCGCTCAGCTCGACATTGCTGAAGCCGCTGCCGAGCTGCCGATCGCTCGACCGCTTCGAATAGATATTGGTCTCCACCTGCGGCGTAAGGATCAACCGATTGGTGAACAAGACCTCATAGGACGCCTTGGCGCGCGCCGCGAGACGCCCATCGGTTCCTACATAGCCGGTGAGCTGGACGTCGAACCAATAGGGCGCCAGTCCCTCGACGCCGGCGGCCAGCCAGGTGGTCGCACCCTTGCCGAGATCCTGCCTGACCCCGAGCAGCGTGCCCCAGAACGGGTTCTTGCTGTGCCACCACAGCGCCTCGACGCTGCTCTCCGGATCGAGACGTTGGTCGCGGGAGTTCTTGAGCCCCTGGCTGCGCAGCCAGAGCTTGTCATTGTCCTGACCCTTGGTGACGAGCACGGTCCAGCCCACGCCCTGACCCTCGTTGCCGCTGGTGAACTCAAGCTCATCGACAAGTATCTTGGGGATTGAGAGCTTGTCGGCCATCTCATAGCCCGGCAGCGTCGAGTTGCGGTAGCCGTCGGCATAATCGTCCGAGTTGCGCGCGTCCGGCGGGGCCTGGCCGCCCTGCATCGAGCCCATGTCCATCGTGGCGCCGTTACCGGACGCCTTCGTGTCGGTCATATCCATGCCCGGCATGTCCATGCCCGCATGGTCCTGAGAGCCTTGCGCGGAAGGGGTGTGCTGAGCGGGAGTGGTCGTTTGGGCAGGGGTGGCGGCGGGCGACGGGGGCGAGGCATCCTGCGCGAGGGCGGGAGCCGTGATCGCCGGCGCCAGGAAGAGGGCAGCGCCAAGAGCGATGCCGCGCGAGGGGAAAATCCGGATCATGCGACCACCACCTCCCGGAACATGCCGGCCGCCATGTGATAGAGCAGATGGCAGTGGAAGGCCCATCGGCCCATGGCGTCGGCGGTGACGCGGAAGCTCACCCGCTGGGCGGGCTGGACCACGACCGTATGCTTGCGGACCTGGAAGGCGCCGTCCGGGCCTTCGACATCGCTCCACATGCCGTGCAGATGCATCGGATGCGCCATCATCGTGTCGTTGACGAAGGTGACGCGCAGCCGCTCGTTTGGCTTGAAATGAAGCGGCCTGGAATCGTTGAGCTTGATGCCGTCGAGCGACCAGATGAACCGTTCCATATTGCCCGTCAGATGCAGCTCGATGTCGCGCTCGGGCTCGCGCGGGTCGGGATCGCCGCCCGGCGTGCGCAGATCGGCCAGCGTCAGCACGCGCCAGCCGCGCCCGCGCAGCCCGGCGCCGGGATCGTCGAGATTGGTGCGCGGATAGTCGACGCGCATATCGGTATTGGCGCCATATTCGGTGCGGGCGTGCCGTGCCCTGGCCGGCATCTCGGTCATGCCGTGCCCGGCATGCGCGTCGCCTCCCATTGCGCCCATCGTCGCCATCGCGCCCATCATGTCGACCGGCTCGAGCCAGGTCCGGGCATCGAGCGGCGGCACGGCTGCCGCCATGCCCGGGGCCGGTGCGATCGTGCCACGCGCATAGCCGCTCCGATCGATCGCCTGCGCGAAGATGGTGCGGGCGCCGCCCTCGGGCATGGTGAACTCGACGTCGTAGGTCTCGCCCGGGCCGATCCGGAATTCCTCGACCGTGACCGGCTCGACCGGCTGCCCGTCGGTCGATACGACCGTCAGCTCGACCCCGGGGATCCGCACGTCGAAGAACGTCGCCGTCCCCGCGCCGACGAAGCGCAGGCGCACGCGCTCGCCGGGCGCGGCGATACCGGTCCAGTTGCCGGCGGGCGGCGCGCCGTTCATCAGATAGGTGTAGGTCGCGGCAGAGACATCGCTGTAGTCGGTCGGGTTCATCCGCGAGCTGTTCCACATCCGCCGCCGCTCGAGCGCCTTGCCCAAGCCCATGGTGCCGACATCCTTGAGGAAATCGCCGGCGGTCGGCTGCGCAAAATTATAGTAGCTGCTCTGCTTCTTGAGATTGAGGAAGATCTGCAGCGGCGGCTCGTCCGACCAGTCGCTGAGCACGATGCAATAGTCGCGATCGGGCGCCCGCGCCGTCGGCACCTGTTTTGGCTCCACGATGATCGCTCCATAGAGTCCCGTCTGCTCGGCGAGCGTGTGAGCGTGATACCAGTAGGTTCCGCTCTGGCGGACCTCGAAGCGATAGGTGAAGGTCTCGCCCGGCGCGATGCCGGCAAAGCTGATGCCGGGCACGCCGTCCATCTCCGCCGGCACGATGATGCCGTGCCAATGGATGCTCGACATCTCCTTGAGGCCGTTGCGTACGCGCAGCGTGACCGTGTCGCCTTCGCGCAGGCGCAGGACCGGCGCGGGCACGCTGCCGTTCACGGCGGTCGCGATACGGCGTTTGCCGGTGAAGTTGACCGGCAGCTCGGCGATCTCGAGGTCGAACTCGGTCCCGCTCAGCTCAGCGGGCAAGGTTGGTGCGGATCGCGCGAGAAGCGCCGGGGCGAAACCGGCGACCGCGCCGCCGATCGCCAGCCCCTGGACGAAACGGCGCCGCGCGATCGGCCGGATATGTAAGGGAGACATGAACTGTACTTTCGCGAAGTCGGCTTCAGGCGAGGTCGAGGACGATCCGGCCCTCGATGTCGCCATGATGCATGCGGGAGAAGACGTCGTTGATGTTCTCCAGCTTGTCTGCATGGACCGTGGCCTTGACCTTGCCCTCGCCGGCGAACGCCAGTGCCTCGAGCAGATCGAGCCGCGTGCCGACGATCGAGCCGCGCACGGTAATGCCGTTCAGCACGGTGTCGAAGATCGACAACGGGAAGTCGCCCGGCGGCAGGCCGTTGAGCGCGACCGTGCCGCCGCGCCGGACCATGCCGAGCGCCTGCTGGAACGCCTTGGGCGAAACGGCGGTCACCAGCGCCCCGTGCGCGCCGCCAATGGCTTTCTTGAGCGCTGCCGAAGGGTCCTCGTTGCGCGCGTTGACCGTCAGTGTGGCGCCAAGGCGTGTAGCGAGGTCGAGCTTGCTATCGTCGATGTCGACCGCGGCCACATTGAGACCCATGGCTCGGGCATATTGCACCGCCATGTGGCCGAGCCCGCCAATGCCGGAGACGACCACCCACTCGCCGGGTCGGGCCTCGGTGGCCTTCAATCCCTTGTAGACGGTGACGCCCGCGCAGAGGATCGGCGCAATGTCGAGGAAGTCGACATTGTCGGGAAGGTGACCAACATAGTTGGGATCGGCGAGGACATATTCGGCAAAGCTGCCATTGACCGAATAGCCGGTGTTCTGCTGTTCGTGGCAAAGCGTCTCCCAGCCACCCAGGCAATGCACGCAGTGCCCGCAGGCGGTGTAGAGCCAGGGCACACCGACCCGGTCGCCTTCCTTCACATGGGTGACGCCGGCACCAACGGCGGCGACATGCCCGACGCCCTCATGGCCAGGAATGAAGGGCGGGTTGGGCTTGACCGGCCAGTCCCCTTCTGCCGCGTGCAGGTCGGTATGGCACACGCCGGTTGCCGCAATCTTGACCAGGACCTGCCCGGGGCCGACCGTCGGGATCGGCGCGTCCTCGATGACCAGGGGCTTGCCAAATTCGCGGACGACCGCCGCCTTCATGGTTTTCGCCATGTCCGTTTCTCCTTTTAAGCGGGGGGTCAGAATAGGCCGAGCGCGTGCTCGTCATAGGAGACGAGCAGATTCTTGGTCTGCTGATAATGATCGAGCATCATCCGGTGGTTTTCACGCCCGAAGCCCGATGCCTTGTATCCGCCGAAGGCGGCATGGGCGGGGTACTGATGATAGCAGTTGGTCCAGACCCGCCCGGCCTCGATCGCGCGGCCGAGCCGGTAGGCGGTGTTGCCGCTCCGGGTCCAGACGCCCGCGCCAAGACCGTAGGCGGTGTCATTGGCAAGTGCGATCGCCTCCTCGACCGTCTTGAACGTGGTGACCGACAGGACGGGACCGAAGATCTCCTCCTGGAAGATGCGCATGTGGTTCTGACCCACGAACACGGTCGGCTGCACGAAATAGCCCTGGTCGAGCGCACCGCCCGGCAGCGCCCTGGCGCCACCGACCAGACACTGCGCGCCCTCGGCCTTGCCGATATCGATATAGCCCAGGATCTTGTGGAGCTGGTCCTCCGACGCCTGCGCGCCGACCTGGACCGACGGGTCGAGCGGATCGCCCTGGCGGATCGCGGCGACGCGCGCCACGGCGCGCTCGATGAAGCGGTCGAAGATCGACTCATGGATCAGGGCGCGCGACGGGCAGGTACAGACCTCGCCCTTGTTGAAGGCGAACAAAGTAAAGCCTTCGAGCGCCTTGTCGAAGAAGGCATCGTCCTCGTCGAGCACGTCCGCCATGAAGATGTTGGGCGACTTGCCGCCAAGCTCCATCGTCTGGGGGATCAGATGGTCCGCCGCGGCGTGCATGATCTGCTTGCCGGTGACGGTCTCGCCGGTGAACGAGACCTTGGCGATGCGCGGATTGGCGGCGATCGCCTGGCCAACGGTCCGTCCCGGGCCGGTAACGACATTGAGCACGCCGGGCGGCAGGATGTCGGCGGTGAGCTCGGCGAACATCAGCAAGGTGAGCGGCGTCTGGGATGCGGGTTTGATGACGGTGCAGTTGCCCGCCGCCAGCGCCGGGGCGATCTTCCACGCCGCCATCAGCAGCGGGAAGTTCCACGGGATGATCTGGCCGACGACGCCGAGCGGCTCGCGGAAATGATAGGCGATGGTGTCCGCATCGATCGTCGAGATGCCGCCTTCCTCCGCCCGGATGCAGCCGGCGAAGTAGCGGAAATGGTCGATCGCGAGCGGCACGTCGGCAGCGCGCGTCTCGCGGATCGGCTTGCCATTGTCGATCGTCTCGGCAAGTGCCAGCAACTCCAGATTGTCTTCGAGCCGGTCGGCGACGCGATTGAGAATCCTGGCGCGTTCGGCGGGCGCGATCCTTGCCCATTGATCCTTGGCGGCGTGCGCCGCATCGAGCGCGCGCTCGACATCTTCCGGCGTCGACAGCGCGAACTCTGCGATCTGGGCGCCATTGATCGGGCTCGTGTCGGCGAAATACTCGCCGCCCGCAGGAGCGCTCCAGCGGCCTCCGATGAAATTATCATAGCGGTGTCGGAAGGAGGCCGCCGCGTTAATGGTCCCGATCGCCTTCTCGAACATAACCTGACTCCATCTCTATCGATGGCCTGACGGAGTAATCTCTTTGCCCGGGTGGCCTATAAGTAAGTTCCGCAGAAGGTAGTCTGGTATCGGGGTCGCGGGCTTGAGGGTCAGACACGCCAACAGAGCCGATGACTATTCATCGACTCCTGAACGTATTCGCGCACGCCTGATCGGAATTATGCCGAGACAGGCGTTACTCGGCCGAGTCTTCTTTTGGCGAGGGCGGCGCTTGGCATTCCAATTCTGGCGTTACGCCCGGACGCGCTTTAGGCTCACCCAATCGCCTTTCTGAAGCGTCCCGTCCCTCACGCGGAAATGAGCATAATGGTCGTCGAAAATCTGGTCGACTTCGACATGACCGACAAGACGGCGGTGGCGCGGCGTTGCGTGATAGACTTCGAGTATCTGCCCGATGTGCGCGCCATCGGCCTTACCCAGGCAGGCCACTGTGCCGCCCGCATCCATACGGACGATCTTGCCGCGCATGAACAAGCTATGGCCGATACCCTGTGCGAGGAGCGGCGTGCTGCCAAAGAGCAGAAAGCCAACAGCAGCACCGACGCCAAGATGTTTTCGCATCGCTGTTTCCTCTGTCAAGTCAGACGCTCGGACCCGGTTTTGAAAGCTGGGAGCACGGGGCGACGCTGGGCATCGTCAAAGAACTGGCCCGCCGCGGGGGAACGGCGGGCCCTCAGCCCCTGGGGTCTGTTCTCGGGGCTGGAAACCTCACATGTCGCTCATCGGCTTGTCGGCCATGGGCTTGGCGGTCTTCTTCTTCGCCGCCGGCTTGGCCTTCTTCATCGGCATCTTGCAGCAGCCACTCTTCGCCTTACCGGCCATGCCCGAGCCGTTCGATGCAGGCGAGCCGCCGGACATGCCGGCCATCCCCGACATGCCCTGTTGATCCTGCTGGGCCGGTTGCCCCTGCTGCTTCTGCGCGCCGGCCTGATGATCCTTCATCATCTGATCGTGCATCTGCTGCCCGCCATGATCCATGCCCTGCTGGTGGGCATGGGCCGGCGCAGCCTGCGCGGGCGCGGGCGTCGACTGGGCGAGAGCGGTGCCGGCGGCGAAGGTTAGCGTCGCGAAGAGGCTGACGGGCGCCGCGAGAAATGTCGTCTGTCGCATTGAGGGTCTCCGAGTGTTCTTCCTGTTGCCCGATCGACGTTCCGATCCCGGCAATTCCGAAGCTTCAATGCTGCTAGCGAGACGCTGTCTGTATACGTAAGTTACGAATCGAAATCCGATCGGCCGTGTGCCTGCTGGAGCAGGCGCGTAAAATGATGATCCGGGATCGATCAAAAATGTGACCCGGCCTGGTTTTCTCGTCCTGAGACCGGCCAGAAAAGCGATTGGCCCGCCGTGGGAACGGCGGACCAAGGCTTCGGTTGAAAGCGGCCATGATCTTGTCCGTCAACCTTGTCGTCTGATGGAATGATGGCAGGGTCAGCAACCACCGTCCGACCTGTGTGACATGCCGGAGGCGCCGTCCTGGTCCTGCGAATCCCGCATCGCCATTCGATGGCCCTGCATCATCTGGCCGTGCATCTGCTCCTTACCGTGAGCCATGCCCTGCATGTGGGCAGGATCGGGCTGGGCAGGCGCCGGCCTGGCCTTGAGGGTCTCCTCAAGATCGGGCATGCCCGGCGGCATCCCGTCCGCCAGCACCGGTCCGGCACTGACGGCGAGGAAGCCGAGAGCTGCGAGCGAAGCGATCATTGCCGTCTTCTTGCGCAAGTATCCATTCCTTCAAGTCTGGGTTTCCCGTTCGATCGAGCATATGCCCGGTCGATTGTCGCCCCTTCCGGAGCTTGCCCGTGAAATGGTGTCACCTTCCGCCTTGCTGTATACGTAATGTGCGAAGTCCGTCTCTGAGATGGCCATAAATTATCGCACTGGCATCGTTGTTGTGCCGATGTGTAACTATGGTTCGGACTCGAGAGCAGGACAGGTCGGCAACAGTGACTAATCCATGGCGGCCAGCAGACGCTCGAGAGGAATAGTGGCAAAAGTGGTGAAGCTGTCAGCAATGGCATAAGGCAGTACCAGCACCCGATTATGTACCATCGCGCCGCAGCTGTAGGCTACGTTTGGCACATAACCTTCGCGCTCATCCATGTCCGACCGCAAAAGCGGTAGCTTCGTCCGCGCCAGCAGCTTCGAGGGATCGTCACGGTCCAGCAGGCACGCCCCGATGCAATAGTTCCGAACGGCGCCGACTCCATGAGTTACGACCAGCCAGCCTTCGTCGATCTCGATCGGCGATCCGCAATTACCGATCTGGACAAACTCCCAAGGCCAGCGAGGTTCGATGGCTTTCGCTCCGCCACTCCAGTCGTGAATGTCCGCGGACGTCAGGAACCAGATATTTTCGTTATCCTCGCGCCCAAGCATGGCAAAGTGCCCGGCAATGCGTCGGGGGAAAAGCGCCATGCCCTTGCTACCGGTGGCATCCCCACGCAGCGGTCTGAGTTCGAATGTCCGGAAGTCCGGCGTGGACAACAACTCCTGCCGGACGGACTGGCCGCTAAATGCCGTATATGTACCGAAATAGGTGGCTCGGCCATCGTCGTCCAGGAAGCGGACCAAGCGAAGGTCTTCGATGCCACCACGCTGGCTGGGGGTTGTCGGAAAGATCACGATCTCCGAGAGATCGTGGCTGCCATCGCACTTGATCCGAATGCCCGCGTCCGGCCCGTCCTCGCCGGAGATGTTTTCAGTCTCCAGTACGAGCGGCATGGGGCTCGGAGGATTGATTGCTATGGTTCCGTCCGCGGCGCAAAACCCGGTGCGAAAGGTGACGGAGGAGATATGCCCCTCGCCCACGCCTCGCAGGGAAAGAATGAATCGGAGAGAGTTTTCAGGTACAGCAGACTGATCAGGATGCAGGACGATGCTCGGATTGAAAAGCGCTGCTGCCTCATAGGAATATTCGTTGCAAAAATGGGGACCGATCAAGAGCGCCTGTTCATGGGTGACCTCGCAATCACAGACGATGATGCCATCAACCTCGTGGAACCGCCGCAAAAACAGGGACGGAACCTCACGATGCCTTCCCGAGAAATCATCAAGAATGCGTTGCAACTCATCGTGGAGCGATGCTGGGTCGAGCGCCAGGACGCGGTCGGCGATGCGCTGCGCACGTGGCTGATCCGGTACCGCATATTTATAGGTTTCCGTCGACGGCATATAGGGTCTGATCACTACCCTTGCTGGATTGGGGCGGAGCAATTCGGGTAGCCGGTTGACAAATTCGGCGGTTGACACTGACTTCTCCAATACAGATCGACCGTGGAGCGTTCACGCAATCGTAAAGATGGTGCTCGGCATTACCCGACTATCGGGTGGCGGCACGGAAGGCTCCGGCGATGGCGGGTGCGATGATTTCCGCCGTTGCCGGATACTCGGACTTTGTGCCACGTGCCATGATCGCTGTCCTGGCGTAGTTGTCGGACACACAAGCTGTGACCGGGGGCTCTGGCCTGAACGTGACTATGTGGGGCACGTGCGAAGCGCGCCGCTCAGCTCGACATGTCCGCCATCGTTCGGCAGCTCGCCGCGCATTTCTTGCAGGTGGCCGAGCAACGCGCGATCCGCTGGTCCGCGCTATGGCGTCCGCATTCCTCGGCGCAGCGCTCGCAAGCGTCGGCGCAGGCGCGGCAGACGATGCGGTGCAGGGCAGATTCCCGCAGCATCGAGTTGGCGGTCGCCTGGCACAGTTCCGCACAGTCGTTCAGCATGGCGATCAGCGACGCCGTAGCTGACGCGCCGCCTTGCTTCGTCAGCCAAGCGGCGGTTTCCAGGCACATGCGGTGCGAAGCCACGCAATCGTCGATGCAGTCCGTCATCGACATCGCCATCCCTTCCATTCGATGCTGCTGCGCCGCCGCCGGCACAGCCAGCGTTCCGGCGGCGGCAAGGCCGGCGCCGGCCATCAGCAATTCGCGTCTCTCGATCATCATGCACCTCCCATCTGCTATCCCTTGAGCGCTGTGCCGCATCCGGCGGCCTCAGCCGTCGCAGGCGACCCATCCGACGCCGCACGCGCCTTCTCCCGCGCCATCCGGGTTTCCTCCCAGGGCCAGTGGCCGTTGATCTCGACCCCGAGCGAGATGCTCAGGAAGGTCCGCACCAGCACCAGCCCGGCCAGAACGATGAGATCGTCGAGCGTTGGGTTGATCACCAGCGACTTGACGATGTCGCCGGCGACCAGAAATTCCAGGCCGAGCAGGATGCTGCGGCCGAGCGCCGAGCGGAACGCGCTATAGGCCTCGGTTCGGTCGCCCGCCCTCGCCCGCCGCGCAAACAGAAAGGTTGCGAGCCCCGCGCCGACCAGGATGGTCAGCGTGCCCGCCAGTTCCAGGCCGATCACCGCGAGCCGGAAGAAGGCGCTCAGCCAGTCGGCCTCAATGGTGATCATACCAGCCTCGCTTGCGGATATTGTTGAAGCTGTCGGTGGCGTGACAGGCATAGCATTGGTCGACGCGCGCCTTCGATCCGGCTGCGCGCTGCGAGACCATGCTGAAATGCTCCATGAAGTGACTCGGCGGCGCCTTGTGGCACTCGGCGCACTGCGTCGAATTGACCGATGGATGGCGGTAATTGGCGATCTTCCAGCTGTCGGTCTTGTGGCAGCTCGCGCAGTCGGTGCCGAACAGGCCCTGGTGCGGATCGCGGAACGCATGGCAGCTCGCGCAATTGAGCGCGGTCTCGGGGGTCAGGCTTCGAGTGTTTGTCGACATGCCCGCCAAAGGCTGCCGCCACTTCGCCATGTCGAGCAACGCGGCGTGATCCATGCGGATGATGCCGCGCTCTCCCTCATGTTCGACGTGGCAGGAGGTGCACTGCGTCGCTTTCGCGTGGAACTGCGTCGACTGCTTCGTCCCGAAATCGGTGCCCGCATGGCAGGTGAGACAGGTCCGGGTTTCGACGCCCTTGCCCGGCGTGTGGCAGGCCGTGCATTGGCCGGCAAAGGACTGGTGCGCGCTCGAGAGCGGGCCGGGCGAGACGAGCTGCGCCACCAGGCCGGCATCCCTCGGCGCGTCCGATCGCATCCGGATCGCGACCGCGGCGACCATCACCAGCAGGGCTGCGATGAAGACGGCGTAGGAAAGACGCTGCCAGCTCATAGCCAGCGCAGCCCGTAATAGATCGCCGCGCCGACGTGGAGCGCGAGCAGCGCGAAGATGAGACAGCCCAGCAGGATGTGCAGGAACCGCCACCGCGCGAACAGGGTGTTGGTTGCCTCTTCGGCACGGATCGCGAATTCGGTATCGGCCAGCGCTGCGGCGATCCCCGCCTTGTCCTGGGGGCGCTGGCCCGCGGACGCATCCCCGGCGACGAACAGATAGCGCTTCCAGCCCGACAGCGGCGGGGCTGCGGTATCGGCCTGCGTCGGCGCCGCCGGCTCCTCGAGGAAGGCGGCGCGAAGCGAGGCCAGTTCTGACCTGCGTCCGCGCAGCGCCCGACCAAGCTGGGCAAGCAGGTAGCGGCCGATGAAGCCGGTGATGACCGTCATCAGCAGGAGGACGGTCAGAAGCAGGCCGACCGGGCTTTCGAGCTTGTGCGCGGCGTGGACCAGACCCAGGATCGGCGCCAGCACGCCGGCATAGATGTGGATGGCGAGCAGGGTTGGCTTGCTGACGACCCGGGAGAGCGCCTTGTCGACCCAGGCGATGTGCTTGGCCGCGACATAAGGAAGCGTCAGCAGCATCAGCACGAGCGCTGCGATCCCGATGATCCCGCCGGCCAGGCTACCCGGAAAGCGGGGCGACACATGCACGAGATAGCCGAACGGGAACAGCAGCAGGAACGCGACCAGCAGGCCCACGGCAATGTCGCTGCGTTCGCGCATCAGGCTTCGACCACGAGCGGCGTGCCCGTCCCCTTCGCCTGGCACGCGAGCACATAGCCTTGCGCCTTGTCGGCGGGCGCAAGGCCGGATTCGACCTCCATCGTCACTTCGCCCTGCAGCAGCTTGACCACGCAGGCGCCGCATGTGCCCGCACGGCATGCATAGGGGATCTCGACGCCCGCGCCCTCGGCCGCCTCCAGCACGGTCTCGTCCGCGGGCAAGGCCGCCGACACCCCCGACACGGAGAAGGTCACCGTGCTCGGCGCCACCTCGGCGCTCGGGGCCGGCTTATCCGCTGGCGGGGGCGCGGGCTTGACCTCGAGATCCTCGTGGTCGGCCGGCAGCGAGGCCGGACCGAACGCCTCGGTGTGCAGCTGCGCTTCGGGGACGCCGAGTTCCGCCAGCACGCCGCGCATCGCGCCCATCATCGCCGGCGGGCCGCACATATGGATGCGCCGGCTCGCGATCTCCGGCACCGCGGCCAGGATCATCTCGCGCGTGATCGGCCCTTCGGGGCCCATCCAGACGGTGCCGGGCGCGCGCTGCATCGCGGCGACGACATGGAGGTTGGGAAAACGGCGTTCGAGCCGCTCGAGCTCGTCGCGGAACACGAATTCCTCGGTCGACCGTGCGCCGTAGAAGAAGAAGATATCACCCTTCCACGCGGTGTCGGTGAGATAGCGCAGCACCGACATCATCGGGGTGATGCCGACCCCGCCCGCGATCAGCACGATGCTCTGGGCATCCGTTCCCGTGAAGGTGAAGGCGCCGAACGGTCCGCTGACCTTCAGCAGATCGTCGGCGACGACCTTGTCGTGCAGGTATCGCGAGACCACGCCCTGCTCCTCGCGCTTGACCGTCAGTTCGACATAGGCCCGCTGGGTCGGCGAAGAGGCGATCGTGTAGGAACGGCGCGCGGTCTTGCCCGCTTCGGGCTCTACCTCGACCTGCAGGAACTGGCCCGGCAGGAAGTCGAACGGCAGCCGGTCGGCGGTCGGGTCCGCGAGCCGGAAGGTCAGCACGCTCGGCGTCTCTCGCACGATCTGGACCACGCGCAGCTGCCCCGCCCAGCTTTTGGGCTTGCGCAGCGACGCCCCAGCGGGTGCGGCCGCATTGCTCGGCGCGAGCCCGGCGCTGTCGGCAACGGGTGCAGGCGCGGGCGCAACCCTGGTAGCGGGAGGGGCAGCCTTCGGCTCCGGCTTTGCTGGAACCTTGGCGGTGGCGACACCGCCGGCGATCGCCCCGATCCGCCGCAGGCGGAAGATCTGCAGCGCGATAAGCGTGGCGCTCACCAGCCCCAGGAACAGCATGAGAAGGAGGTGCGAGGGCGAGATGCCGAACCAGTGATCGGCATGGCCGGGCGCGGCCTGGTCGATGTCGAGCTGATCGCGCAGCCAGGCAAGCCCGACCTCCCGGGGCGGCTGCAAGCCCCCGATCGCGCCCTGCGCGGCGGTGCCGGAGCGGAACAGGTCGGTTCCCTCGCGCAGGCGCCGCGCCGCATCGAGCCGGGCCGAGACCGTGGTCGCACGCGCGCCGTCGGCCGAGGCGGCGTTGATCATCGCCAGACCCGTGCTTACCCGTTCGCCGGCCTGCGCAGCGACCCGCTGCCTTGCCGCTTCGTCAAGCGCGGGAAAGGCGAGCAGCTGCGAGATGAAGCCGGTCCGGCGCGATTCGTGGCCGTGCTCATTCTCCCCTTCCCCATTGATCATGCGATCCATCATGGGGTTCATCATCTTCGCCATGTCCGACGACCCCGGCTCTGCCGGTGCGGACATGCCCCCGCCGGCCGGCATGCCTGCGCCATGATGCGCGGCATGATCCTCGCCCTCCTGCGCGCCCGCGCTCGCGGACAGGCTGAGAGCGATTGCGCAGCCGAGGCTCAAGCGTCGAAGGCTGATCCGCCTGGACATCCTCATCCCCTTAGTGTGCGAGCCTACATATCCTTCATCGGCATCGCCGCATTGCCCGGCGCGGGATCGGGTGCCGGCGCGGTCTGGTTGCCGGCCCCGGCGCGCATCGCGTCATGGTCCATCGCCTGACGGTGATGCCGCTCCATCTCGGCCTGGTTGCTCATCGCGTCCATCGGCGCCGCGTCTGCAGCGTTGCCGCTGTCGGTCAGGACCGGGGTGGCGGCGACGCTGTTCGCCGCGGGCGGCACCGTCTGGTCGGCCTGGCGGTCGCAGCCCGAAAGCGCGAGCGCCAGCAACAGGCTTCCGCCGACAAGTGGAAGGGCTTTCTTCGCATGGTCGATCATGGCTTTGCTCCTTGGCTTGAAAACTGTGTCCGGGCGCCATCCCTGGCGTCCGGACCGGCTCATTGCGCGCTGCGCAGAATCCGGAGACACCGGTCGTGCGAGAGGTTCATCGGGTTGCGCCCCTGCCCCTTCATCTCGCCATGATCATGCGGCGTCTGGAGACCCATATTGCCCTCCATCGCCCGGCAACTCTCGACCTGCGCCGAGGTCGGCCGCGTGGTCACACAGGCGCCTAGAAGCAGCGCCGGCGTGAGGACGGCGATCAAACGCATTTTCTTCATGACAAAACCCCTTTCGCTCGTGGTGATCGTTCGTCCTGCGCTGCCTGATGTTTCTTGTTATGCTGCTGGTCTTTCCGCCGCGCCGTCAGGAAGGCGAGGATCGGGCAATCGGAGACCGGCACTTCGCCCGGGCATTCGTCGGCGAGCATCCGCAGCATGTCGCGGATATCCGACAGGCGCTCGAGCCGGGCTTCGGCGTCCGCGATCTTGGCAAGCGTGATATCGAGCACGGCCTGGGCATGCGCGGTGTCCGACGCCCTGAGCGCCAGCAGCTGCCGGGCCTGTTCGAGTGTGAAACCAAGCTCCTGCGCCGAGCGGATGAAATTGACGCGCTCGAGGTCCGTCGCGTCGTAGAGCCTGTAGCCCGCTGCCGTGCGCGCGGGCTCGCGCAGCAGGCCCATCCGCTCATAATAGCGGATCGTATCGCGGCCCACGCCTGCGGCCGCGGCCAGTTCGCCGATCTTGAAATTGCCCATGTCATCCGCTCGATCATGCCGGTTGGACCATGGTCCAGGGTCAAGCGGTTTCGCTTTGACCCCGAACGGTCTCCTCGTCGCCGGCGGCCCGCTGCCCCGACGCGTCGCATCAGGGCAGCCCGTGCCGCCGGGCCACCGGCTTGTCAGTTCTTGCGAAGCTCGACGATGTCGTGCTTGGCAGGCGTGCCGTCGGCGACGGACACGTGCGCGAAGTGATCGTCAAAGATATGGTCGATTGTCACATGGCCGACGAGCTGGCGGTGATAGGTCGGCGCCACGCCCTTGGACGGACCCGGATGGGTCACGACGCGATAGACCTCGAGCTTCTGGCCGACCTCGGCGCCATCGGCCTTGCCGATGCAGACGACCGTGCCGTTGCTGCCCGTGTCGACGATCGAGCCGCGCATGAACAGGCTGTGCCCGATGCCCTGGGCCATAGCGGGGACGGCAGCAAGCATCGAAATGCCGGCAAGCGCGACCATGAGAGTTTTTCTGACCATATTCACCTCCTTGGATGGTAAGCCACCGCCCGGACTTTGCCGAGGGGAAGAGCGTCTCTTCAGGCTTGGGACTACGGTCCCGGGTCCAGCCTCGATATACGTAGAGGCCGCAGCCGATCTTCTTCCCCGGGCCGGATCTTTATTGACGCGGAGTTGACGGAATCAGCCGTCAGCACTTCAAAATCCGCGCGGCGCGAGACTTTGGTTGGCTGCGCCCGCGAAACCCGCTAGATATCGAGGCCCGTGAAACGCCTGCTCGCCCTCCTGCTCGTCATCGGAGCGCTGTCCGGTCTCTTCGGAGCCCAGATGGCGGCCGCGCACAGCGTGCCGCAGGCGGCAGGCGCGCCGCTGGCCAAGGGCATGGATGCGGACTGCATGGCGATGATGGCCAAGCAGCAGCCTGCGCCCAGCGAAAAGCCCTGCAAGGGCCTGACGCTCGATTGCATCGCCGCGATGGGGTGCGTGATCCCGCTGGTCGCAGCGGACCTGGCAGGCGGCGTTGCGCCTGCGCGTCTCTACGACGCGCCCAGCTTCTGGACGACCGACACGATATTGACCGGCAAGGCGGTTGCGCCCGAGCCGGATCCTCCCACCAGCCTTGCCTGATTGAACGAGCACGGGCTGCGCGCATCGATCGATGCGTGCGCGCCCGGTTTCCTTCTTTTCAGTCAAAGGTTTTCGTGATGATCAAACTGCTTCCGGCCGCCCTTGTGGCGGCCCTCAGTCTCGCCGCGCCTGCGCTTGCAACCGACGCGAGCCGCACGCCGCAAGGCCATTGGGAATGGCGGTCGGCGCCGCAATATGGTCCGCGGGCGACTGGCCCTGCGCGTGTCCGCATATGGGTGCCCGACAGCCGGGACATGGCCAGCTGCGATTGCGCGATGATGCAGGCAAGCGCCGCCGACTGCATGCGCGGCGCAGTCAGGTCGGACAAGGGCTAAACCCGCTCCGGAGCGGCGCGTCACATCTTGGCGCGCCGCCTCTGTCATGAGGGGATGATATCCATGATCATGATGCCGAGGCGCGCTGTGCGACGCCTGTTGCTCTCTATCGGTGCGACGCTTGCGAGCGCCTGGGCCGTGCCGGTGTCGGCCGGCCCGCTCACCTACGAGCAGGCAGTGAGGCTCGCTGCCGCCAACGCGCCAAGCCTCAAGGCGCGCGCGGCGGCGACAGCCGGCGCCCGCTCTTCGGCGGTCGCGGCCGATCGCCTGCCCGATCCGACGCTCGACCTGGGCCTGCAGAACTTCCCGGTGAGCGGCCCCAATGCCGGCAGCTTCACGCGCGACGATTTCACTATGGCGACGATCGGGTTCAGCCAGACCTTCCCCAATCTCGCCAAGCGCCATGCACGCGCCGCGCGCGCCGCGGCCGATATCGGTATCGCCGAGGCGGGCGAGCTGGTCGAAGGCCGCAACGTGCGGCTCGAGACCGCCCTCGCCTGGGTCGATCTCTATTATGGAGAACGCCGGCTCCGGCAGCTCGACCTGCTCGATGCCAGCCTCGACGACCTGCAGAAGACCGTGACCGCACGCCTGGCGTCGGGCAGCGCGCGCCCGAGCCAGGCGCTCGAGCCCGACCAGCTCCGCGCCGCCATCGCCGATCGCCGCGCCGAGATGGCTGCGGTGGTGGCGCAGGCGCGGGCCCGGCTCGCGCGCTATACCGGCGACCCCGACCCGCAGGCGACGGGCGACCCGCCGATGCTCGATGTCGATCCGATCCGGCTGCGGGCCGGGATCGATGCGCTTCCCGCCCTGCGCGCGCAGGACGCGCGGATCGCAGTCGCCGAAGCGGACGTGCGTCTCGCGCGCGCCGACAAGCGCCCCGACTGGAAGGTCGGCGTCACCTATGGCCGGCGCGATCCCATGTACGGCGACATGGCCTCGGTCGGCGTGTCGATCGACCTGCCGCTGTTCGCCGGCAAGCGCCAGAACCCCAGGATCGCTGCAAGCGAGAGCCTTGCGCAAGGGGGTCGGTTCGACCGCGAGGCGATCCGCCGCGAGCTGGTGGCGCAGCTCGACGCCGATCTCGCAGACCATGCCATGCATCTCTCCCGGTTGCGCAATGCCCGCGAGACGCTGGTGCCACTCGCCAGGCACCGCGCCGAGCTCGACCGCGACAGCTATGGCGCCGGCAAGCTCGACCTTGGCGCCGCGCTGCTCACGACGCTCGGGCTCGCGGAGGCCGAGGTCGAGGCGCTCAACCGCGAAGCCGACGTCGCGCGCGACGCGGTCCGCATCACTATCACCTATGGGGAGGAGCGGCCATGACGCTCGATAAATCCGCGCTGCGCTGGGGCGCATCGATCCTGGCTGTCGCGCTGCTGGCCGGCGGCACAGGCTATTGGGCTGGCCATCGCCAGGCACCGCAATCGGAGGCGACCACGCCCGCCGGGGCAGGCAAAGTCCTTTACTGGTACGATCCGATGTTCCCCAACCAGAAGTTCGACAAGCCCGGCAAGTCGCCCTTCATGGATATGCAGCTCGTGCCGCGATACGCGGACGGAGGAAGCGCCGGCGCGGCCCCCACGGTCGCCGTCGATCCCGCCGCGCGGCAGAGCCTGGGATTGCGGGTCGTCGCGGCGAAGATGGGCAGCCTTGCCTCGGCCCTCGAGGTCACCGGCACGATCGACTTCAACCAGCGCGACGTCGCCGTCATCCAGGCGCGTTCGGGCGGGTTCGTGAGCCGCGTCTATGCGCGAGCGCCCGGGGACGTGGTCCGCGCCGGCGCGCCGATCGCGGACCTGCTCCTGCCCGAATGGGGCGGCGCGCAGACCGAATATCTGAGCGTCAGGCGGCTCGGCAAGCCCGACCTCACCGCGGCCGCGCGCCAGCGACTGCGGCTGATGGGCATGTCCGACGGCCTCATCGCCAGCGTCGAGCGGAGCGGACGCCCGAACGGCGTGGTGACGATCACGACGCCGATCTCGGGCACGATCCAGACGCTCGACGCCCGTGCCGGCGTGACGCTCGCCATGGGCCAGACGCTCGCCCAGGTAAGCGGGCTCGGCACCGTCTGGCTCAATGCCGCGGTGCCCGAAGCGCGCGCGGGCGATGTCCGGGTCGGCCAGAATGCCAGCACCACGCTGGCGGGCTTCCCCGGCGAGCGCTTCGCCGGCCGGGTGATCGCGATCCTGCCGACCACGCAGGCCGACAGCCGCACGCTCACCGTGCGGATCGAGCTGCCCAACCGGGACGGCCGGTTGCGGCCGGGCATGTTCGCCAGCGTCGCGCTTGGCGGCGATGCCAAGCCGGCGCTGCTGGTGCCGAGCGAAGCGGTGATCCGCACGGGCAGGCGCACGCTCGTCATGCTGGCCGCAGGCGACGGGCGCTATCATCCCGCCGAGGTCCGCATCGGCCGCGAGGCAGGCGGCGAGACCGAGATCCTTGCCGGCCTGTCGCCCGGCGAGAACGTCGTCGTCTCGGGGCAGTTCCTGATCGATTCCGAGGCGAGCCTGTCGGGAATCGAGGCGCGGCCGATCGGCGGCGGTGCGGCATCGGCGACCATCGCCGCGCCGGCGTCGAAAGCCACGCTGTACGAGACGACGGGCAAGATCGAGCGGATCACGGCCAATTCGGTGACGCTCAGCCACGAGCCCGTTCCCGCGCTCGACTGGCCGGCGATGACGATGACCTTCGCGCTCGCCAATCCGGGCATCGCGCGCGGCTTCAAGGCGGGTGACCGGGTCCGGTTCGGGTTCGACCGGCCCCCGGCGGGACCGACGCTGCGGCATATGGCGAAGGTGGCGGGCCAGTGATCGCCCATCTCATCCGCTGGTCGGTGAGGAACCGCTTCTTCGTCGTGCTCGGCATGCTCGCGCTGGTCGGCGCGGGCCTGTGGGCGGTGCGCTCGACCCCGATCGACGCGCTGCCCGATCTTTCCGACGTGCAGGTCGTGATCCGCACTTCCTATCCGGGTCAGGCGCCGCAGATCGTCGAGAACCAGATCACCTATCCGCTCACCACCACCATGCTGTCGGTGCCCGGCGCCAAGACGGTGCGCGGCTATAGCTTCTTCGGCGACAGCTTCGTCTATGTGATCTTCGAGGACGGCACCGATCTCTACTGGGCGCGCAGCCGCGTGCTCGAATATCTCAACCAGGTCCAGGGTCGGTTGCCGGCCAGCGCCCGCAGCGCGCTCGGGCCGGACGCGACCGGGGTCGGCTGGGTCTATGAATATGCGCTGGTCGACCGCACCGGCCGGCACGATCTCTCGCAGCTTCGCGGGTTGCAGGACTGGTTCCTGCGCTACGAGCTGAAGACCGTGACCGGCGTGGCCGAAGTCGCCAGCATCGGCGGCATGGTCAAGCAGTACCAGGTGCTGCTCGATCCGGTGAAGCTCGCGGCCTACGGCGTAACCCACGCCCAGGCAGTGCAGGCGATCAGCCAAGCCAATCAGGAAGCCGGCGGCTCGGTGCTGGAAATGGCCGAGGCCGAATATATGGTCCGCGCCTCGGGCTATCTGAAAACGCTCGACGATTTCCGGGCAATCCCGCTCAAGACTGCGGCGGGCGGCGTGCCCGTCCGGCTCGGCGATGTCGCCACGATCCAGGTCGGCCCCGAGATGCGGCGCGGCATCGCCGAACTGAACGGCGAAGGCGAGGTCGCCGGCGGCGTCGTTATTCTTCGGTCAGGCAAGAACGCCCGTGAGACCATCGCGGCGGTCAAGGACAAGCTCGCCGATCTCAGGAAAAGCCTGCCGCCGGGCGTCGAGGTGGTCACGGTCTATGACCGCTCGCAGCTGATCGATCGCGCGGTCGAGAACCTCACCCGCAAGCTGGTCGAGGAGTTCATCGTCGTCGCATTGGTCTGCGCCCTGTTCCTCTGGCACGTCCGCTCGGCGCTGGTCGCGATCCTGACCTTGCCGCTCGGTGTGCTGGCCGCGTTCGTCGTAATGCGGTTCCAGGGGGTGAACGCCAACATCATGTCGCTGGGCGGCATCGCCATCGCCATCGGCGCGATGGTGGATGCGGCGGTCGTCATGATCGAGAACGCCCACAAGAGGATCGAACGCTGGGAGCAGGATCACCCGGACAGACATCTCGATGGCGAGATGCGCTGGATCGTCGTCACCGAGGCGGCGGCCGAGGTCGGGCCGGCGCTGTTCTTCAGCCTGCTGATCATCACGCTGTCGTTCATTCCGGTCTTCACCCTGGAGGCGCAGGAAGGCCGGCTGTTCGCGCCGCTCGCCTTCACCAAGACCTATGCGATGGGCGCGGCCGCGATCCTGTCGGTGACCCTGGTGCCGATCCTGATGGGCTGGCTGATCCGGGGCCGCATTCCGGCCGAGCAGGCCAATCCGGTCAATCGCTGGCTGACCGATCTCTACCGGCCTGCGATCGACTGGACGATGAAGCGGCCCAAGACCGTGCTGCTGATCGCGGCTCTGGTGTTCGCCACCACGGCCTGGCCGCTCAGCCGGCTCGGCGGCGAGTTCATGCCCAATCTCGACGAGGGCGACCTGCTCTACATGCCCTCGGCGCTGCCGGGCCTCTCGGCCGCCAAGGCGAGTGAGCTGCTCCAGCAGACCGACCGCCTGATCAAGACCGTGCCCGAAGTCGAAAGCGTGTTCGGCAAGGCCGGCCGCGCCGAGACCGCGACCGATCCCGCGCCGCTCGAAATGTTCGAGACGACGATCCAATTCAAGCCCCGCGACCAGTGGCGGTCGGGCATGACGCCCGAACGCCTTGTCGACGAGCTCGATCGCCGGGTGAAGCTTCCGGGTCTCGCCAATATCTGGGTGCCGCCGATCCGCAACCGCATCGACATGCTCGCGACGGGCATCAAGAGCCCGATCGGGGTCAAGGTGTCGGGCAGTGACCTCGCCGAGCTCGACCGCATCGCGCATGATGTCGAGACCGTGGCCAGGAGCGTGCCCGGCGTCAGCTCGGCGCTCGCCGAGCGGCTGACCGGCGGACGCTATGTCGATGTCGACATAGACCGCGCCGCCGCCGCGCGGTTCGGGCTCAACATCGCCGACGTCCAGGCCATCGTCTCCGGCGCGATCGGCGGCGAGACGATCGGCGAGACGGTCGAGGGCCTCGCCCGCTATCCGATCAGCGTGCGCTATCCGCGCGAATTGCGCGACAGCCTCGAAAGGCTGCGGGCGCTACCGATCCTGACGCCCGCGGGCCAGCAGATCACCTTGGGCACCGTGGCAAACGTCTCGATCGCCGAGGGACCGCCGATGCTCAAGACCGAGAATGCCCGGCCTTCGACCTGGGTCTACGTCGATGTGCGCGGGCGCGATCTTGCCTCGGTGGTCGGCGATCTGCAGCGTGCGGTGGCGAAACAGGTCAGGCTCTCGCCTGGGGTCAGCATCGCTTACTCTGGCCAGTTCGAATATCTCGAGCGCGCGGTCGACCGCTTGAAGCTGGTCGTGCCCGCGACGCTGCTGATCATCTTCGTGCTGCTCTACCTCATCTTCGGCCGCTTCGACGAGGCGGCGCTGATCATGGGCACGCTGCCGTTCGCGCTGACCGGCGGCATCTGGACGCTCTATCTGCTGGGGTTCAACCAGTCGGTTGCCACCGGGGTCGGGTTCATCGCGCTCGCCGGCGTCTCCGCCGAGTTCGGGGTGGTGATGCTGATCTATCTCAAGAATGCGCTGGCCGAGCGCACGGCTAATCCGGACGCCGCCGAGGTGAAGGCCGCGGTGCGCGAAGGCGCGCTGCTGCGCGTCCGGCCCAAGGCGATGACGGTCGCGGTGATCCTCGCCGGCCTGCTGCCGATCCTGCTGGGATCGGGCGCGGGCTCGGAGGTGATGAGCCGGATCGCGGCGCCGATGATCGGCGGCATGCTGAGCGCGCCGCTGCTGTCGATGTTCGTCCTGCCCGCCGCCTATCTGCTGCTGCGCCGGCCGAAGACCGACCCCATCCATCAACCCGCTTCATCATGAAGGAGACGATTATGAGACATGCACGACTGACCCTCGCCCTCGGCCTTGCCGTCCTGACCGCCGCGTGCGGCAAGAAGGGCGAGACCCCGGTTACAACCGAAACCAACCAGGCGGCGCCTGCCGCGACCATGAGCGGCGACATGGGCAACATGTCGATGGCGCCTGACGCGAACGCCGCAATCAAGGCCAAGGGCCATGGCACCGTCACCGCGATCGACAAGACGGCGGGCACGATCACGCTCAACCACGGCCCGATCCCCGAAGCCAAGTGGCCGGCGATGACGATGGCGTTCAAGGCGGCGCCCGCGATCACCGATGCGGTCAAGGTCGGCGACAAGGTCGATTTCGACCTCTCGCTCAAGGGCAGCGATGGCGAGGTCACCGCGATCACAAAGCAATGATCCGCTAAGTTCGACCAAAAGAAGCTGGTTGCGTCGCCGCTCCGGGGCGGCGACGCCCCTGCCGGCCGTCTGCCTGGCCGTGCGCCCGGTCTACGGATGCGATCGGCAACGCCCAACGCCAGCCGCGTTTCCCTGCGCGATCACAGGCAGTTTGAGCAAGCTTCGCGGATCGCACATTGAACGTGCAAGCCGCCCTTGCCCGCGATAGCCTGAGCGGCAAGGAGCCAGTTCAGGATGACCGAGCCAGTATGACCTTGTTACCCACGACACATCATGATCTCTTGAGCGAGCTTGTCCGTCGTTGGCGAGACGATCCGGGCGCCACCTATCGCTCCTGGTTTCTGTGGGACGAACGCCTGAAAAACTTCCGCTCCATCCGTCGGGGGCTGCAGCAGGTGGTCGTGGAAATCGAAAGTGGGCGGTTCGGCGTCGCCTATCGCGGCTCGTCACTGGAAACGGTTGTCCACTCGATCGCCGAACAGCGGCAGATCTTCAAGGGCGCCGACCATGCCTGGCTGTGGAAGCCCAAGCTGCGCATTCCCGACATTTACGAAAGCCCGGACAATCAGCGGGCGTTCGGTCGCCTGCTCGACAATTGCTCGTGCTGCGATACCGCCGAGGAGATCATCAGCCACATCCGCAGCATAGACGCGCTCAAGATCAAGGGGCTGGGGCCGGCGGCGGCCAACCTGCTCTATTTCCTTCACCCGACGCTGGTGCCGCCCTTCAATACCGCGATCGTCAAGGGCTACAATGCCGTCACCGGCGCCAAGGTGAAGCTCGGGTCATGGGATCATTTTCTCGCCATGCGCGCCGGCATCCTCGACCTCAACGACCGTTACCGCGAGTTGCTCTCCAACGATCTCGGCGCGATCGGCGGACTGTTGTTCGACATTGGCTCGGGCCGCTATCCCGCGCCACCGCTGGAGGATGACGCAACGGCGGCCGACGACTGGCTCGGCAGATTGGAACATGCCAGAGCGGAGGCAAGCCGGCTCGACAAGACAGCCGCCGCGCAGGGCGAAACCGATCGCACGCACGCCGAAATCCAGGCCTGGCTGCGCGACCTCGGCCATGCCCTCGGTTACGATGTGTGGATCGCCGCCAATGACCGCGGTCGACTTCACGCTGGCTGCCCGCTTGGACAGGGATGCCTCGAGCGCCTTCCAGACGCCATTGCGACCTCTCCCGGAGCGGACTCGATCCGCCTCATCGACGTGTTGTGGCTGGCGAAGGGTGGCGACGGCGTCGCCGCCGCGTTCGAGGTTGAACATTCGACCTCGATCTACTCGGGGATCGTGCGCATGCTCGATCTGGCGCTGTCGGGGAGCGATCTGCACGCTGCCGCCGGGCTATTCCTGGTCGCACCGAATGCGCGCGAGCAGGACGTTCGCGCGCAACTCCGTCGCCCGGCTTTCAGCCGTATTGCCGATCTCGACTTCGCCTATCTGCCCTATGGCGAGCTGGAGAGAAACAGGGACGCGATCGCTCGTTTTGGAACGGGATTGAAGGCCATCAAGGCGATCTCAAGCCCCCTTCCCTGAAAGGGGGCGTTTGCGGGAGGGGGCGGAATCCTACGCCAAGCTCGCCCAGATAGCCGGCGCGAGATCTTACTTGTTGCTGCCTTCTACGGTCGCGCCAGAAAGGCGACGGCTCAGTTCTATCCGGCGATGGCTACGCATTTTGAAGGTGTCTGGCCCAACGCGCCGATACTCAATGAAGCCGAGAGAACGCCAAAATCGCTCTGCCGCTTCATTCGCTTCCAGCACGGCCAACCGAATCTCTGTGGCACCTCTCGCAGCGGCCCAGCTTTCGACCGTCGAGTAAATTGAGCGTCCGACGCCACGACCACGCTGTGCGGCATCTACGATCATGAAGCCGAGATACCATGTGCCATCACGCGGATAATCGCGGAGGATGGCCGCGATTGCATATAGGCCGCCAGGCCCCTTCCATCCCAGGACAGCTTGATTGTGGGCGCTCTTTTCGGGCGGCACATCGGAGAAAAGCTCGCGAGCATCGTCCAGCGTGGGCGCGGCCCCGTCCTGCAACAGGAAATAGTCGCTGCAACGGTTGTACAGGTCTGCAACGTCTGCGGCGTCCGCTTGGGTAAGTTTGATCGGGGCTCCCGTCATCATCATCGCGTTTTGGCAGCAAGCACGCGCTGACCGTAATCCCGGAGTTCCCCGTTGGGACCGACATAGCGGTAGAGAGTGACGCGCTCGATCCCGAGTTCCTTGCAGAGGTCGGAAACGGACGTGTCGCGTTGGGCCATAGCAGCCTGAGCGAGCCGCACCTGGGCCTTGGAGAGGGCGAACTTGCGGCCACCCTTGCGTCCCCGCGCGCGGGCAGCGGCCAGGCCAGCCATGGTGCGCTCGCGGATCATATCCCGCTCAAACTCCGCCAGTGTGGCAAAAATGCCGAACACCATCCGGCCCGATGGCGTCGTGGTGTCGATCTGCGCGCCCTTGCCGGTGAGCACCCGCAGACCGATACCGCGATCCGACAGATTCTGCACCGTGCTGACCAGGTGGGTGAGCGTTCGGCCGAGCCGGTCGAGCTTCCAAACGATGAGGACATCGCCGTCGCGCAACGATTTCAGGCAGGCGGCAAGACCGGGGCGATCATCACGGCTACCGGATGCACGATCATCATAGATATTGCCTGGCTCGACACCGGCAGCGCGAAGGGCATCGTGCTGCAGGTCGAGCGACTGCGAGCCGTCGGCTTTGGACACGCGGGCGTAGCCGATCAGCATGGATCACAAACGAAGGTTTGAGGCGGTGACGAACATGAGCACATAAGATTGGGCTATTGTGTATCTTAACCAGCATCTCAATCAAGCTATCTCAAACCGTAGCTCGGAAAGAATAAGGAGCATGTATGCCGCGTCGCGTGACCCTGACCGATCGACAGCGCGAGGCGCTGCTTCACTTGCCGGTCGATCAAGGTGAGCTGCTGCGGCACTATACCCTCAGCGATGAGGATCTCGGGCATATCCGCCAGCGCCGGCGCGCCCACAATCGTTTTGGCTTCGCGCTGCAACTGTGCGTCCTGCGCTACCCGGGCCGGGTGCTCGCTCCTGGCGAGTTGATCCCGGCGCAGGTATCGGATTTCATCGCGGCCCAGCTCGGCCTGACCAGCGACGATCTACTCCTCTATGCCGCGCGCGAGGAGACCCGGCACGAGCATCTGGCGGACCTTCGCCGAATCTACGGCTATCGCTCCTTTTCGGGGCGGGGCGCACGGGATTTGCGCGAATGGATGGCGTCACCTCAAGCTTTGTACGCTGAACAACGATTTTCCGGACATAATGTGAACATTGGTGTCAGGCAGCGGCGCGAAGGTACTGGTAGAGGGTTTCGCGGCTGATGCCCATGTCGCGCGCGATGGTCGCCTTGCGTTCACCGGCGGCAACGCGGCGGTGCAGATCGGCAATCATCTCATCCGAGAGCGACCGTTTCCGCCCCCGATAGGCGCCGCGCTGCCGAGCGATCGCAATGCCTTCGCGTTGCCGTTCGCGGATCAGGGCGCGCTCGAACTCAGCAAACGCACCCATGACCGAGAGCATCAGATTGGCCATCGGGGAGTCCTCCCCCGAGAAGGACAGGCTTTCCTTCTCAAACTCGATCCGGATACCTCGCTTGGTGAGGCCCTGGACCAGCTTGCGCAGGTCATCCAGATTGCGGGCCAACCGATCCATGCTGTGGACGACGACGGTATCGCCTTCGCGGGCGAAAGTGAGCAGAGCCTCAAGCTGGGGGCGGTTGACGTCCTTGCCCGATGCCTTGTCGGTGAAGGTCCGATCGAGCGACTGACCTTCCAATTGGCGATCCACATTCTGATCGAACGTGCTGACCCGGACATAGCCGATCCGTTGCCCCTTCACTGCGCACTCTCTCCATCAAAATGTCAGGTTGAAATCTATGATACGCAACGACATTCGTCAACAAATTCCGTTTAGTACCCTAATCTGACAGAAACCGCGGTAGCGCCCTGACGTCCGGTTAGGCTATACTCCAAGCTGACATCACAAAATCAAATCCCTCAAAGATGGCGTCAATTGCCTTGATGGGGTAAAAACTGGAGTGCTTCCAGGATGGGACATTCGGCAACGTCATCTCCAGTGCATCTGGCTAACGTGGTCGCCAGCGTCACCTCTATCTTCTGCAAATCTGCAATGCGGCGGCGGACATCTTCAAGGTGGAGTTCGGTTCTCGCCATAACCTCCGCGCAGGTTTGTGCACCGGTATCGGTGAGCGACAACAATGACCGTATCTCATCCATTGCATAGCCAAGGTCGCGCGCGCGCAGGATGAACTGCAACCTTTGCACCAGTTCCGGCGAATAGACGCGGTAGCCGTTGGAACTGCGAGGCGGCCCCGGCAGCAATCCCACCTTCTCGTAATAGCGGATGGTTTCGAGATTGCAGCCTGTTTTCCGGGCAAGCTGGGCACGCAAGATGCCGACCTGTTGCTCCATGAAAATACCTCTTGAGTCTGTAGTGGCTACAGAGCCTACACTGCGAATCACTCAGTTGGAACAAGGGATTCAAGCCATGGTCTCAACGCCGGAAGCGGGACAGCCAGCCCTCACCGAAAACCACGAGCCGAAGCAGGCAAACTGGGTTGCGGCGGGCGCATTGATCGGCGCGGGGCTCGCCTCGGCTTGCTGCGTCGTCCCGCTACTGTTGGTTATGCTCGGAATTTCCGGCGCGTGGATCGCCAACCTGACGGCGCTCGAACCTTACAAGCCCTATGTCGCAGGCGTAACGCTCGCGCTGCTCGGCTACGGCTTCTGGCATGTCTATTTCAAGCCGAAACCGCCCTGTGAAGACGGTTCCTACTGCGCTCGTCCACAATCGGCTTGGACCACCAAGGCGGTGCTGTGGCTGGGCCTTGCCGTCGCCATCCTGGCGCTCACCATCGACTGGTGGGCACCCTGGTTCTATTGAAAGGAAATACCCATGAAAAAGACAGTATGTATCGCTATGGCCGTGCTGGCTATGGCTGGCGGCGGGGTCGCCTATGCAGTTAGTGGCACGGCGCAAGATCGCCCCGCGGCTACCGCAACCGCTCAGAAGCAAACCACCTTTGCCATAGAGAACATGACCTGCGCCACCTGCCCGATCACCGTGAAGAAGGCGATGGAAGGCGTCGCCGGGGTAACGGCGGTCACGGTCGATTTCGCAGCCAAGACCGCGCGCGCAACCTATAACCCGCGCCGCACCAATGCTGCTGCGATTGCCGCTGCATCAACCAACGCGGGTTATCCGGCGCGCGCTATTCAAAACTGAGCGGGGCGCCGCCAGCGCCTCAAGAAAGCGATAAGCAATGAACGACTGTTGCAACCGCCCCGGGCAGGAAGGATTTGACGTGGCCGTCATCGGCGCGGGTTCTGCCGGGTTCTCCGCCGCGATCGCCGCTGCCGATCTGGGCGCGAAAGTGGCGCTCGTCGGTCACGGCACGATTGGCGGCACCTGTGTCAATGTTGGCTGCGTTCCTTCCAAGACGCTGATCCGCGCCGCCGAAGCGGTGCATGGTGGGCTTGCCGCCGCGCGCTTTCCCGGCCTTGGGGGCGCTGTCCAGATGGATGACTGGTCCGTATTGGCGGCGTCGAAGGACGATCTTGTCACGACGCTGCGCCAAAAAAAATATGTCGATCTGCTGCCCGCCTATGACGGTGTGAGCTATATCGAGGGCAAGGCACGCTTTGCCGATGGTGCGCTGATTGTCGGCGATGCGCCCATGAAGGTCGGCAAGGTCATATTGGCGATGGGTGCGCACGCCGCCGTGCCGCCGATTCCGGGGATGGACAGCGTGCCCTACCTAACCAGCACATCGGCGCTGGCGCTGGATCGCTTGCCCAAATCGCTGCTGGTGATCGGTGGCGGGGTGATCGGGGTAGAACTGGGACAGATGTTTTCGCGTCTGGGCGTTGATGTCACCATCTGCTGCCGAAGCCGCCTGCTCCCCGAAATGGACCCGGAAGTGAGTGCCGCGCTGAAAAACTATTTGGAAGCCGAGGGCGTGCGGGTTTGCGCAGGTGTCGGCTATCAGCGTATCGCCCAAACACAGAGCGGGGTCGAATTGACCTGCGAGGGGCATTGTGACACCGTCGCGGCGGAACAGGTGCTCATCGCCACCGGACGCCGACCCAATAGCGACGGGCTTGGGCTGGAGGAGCGCGGCATAGTGCTTGCCCGTAATGGTGGAATCGTCGTCGATGACCACCTCGAAACGTCGGTTCCAGGCATTTACGCGGCGGGCGATGTAACGGGACGGGACCAGTTCGTCTACATGGCCGCCTATGGCGCAAAACTGGCCGCGCGCAACGCGGTGACGGGCAACCAATACCGCTACGACAATTCCTCCATGCCATCCGTCGTCTTCACCGACCCGCAAGTCGCCAGCGCCGGCCTCACTGAAACGACAGCACGGGCGCAAGGCCTGGACATCAAGGTTTCGCTGCTCCCGCTCGATGCTGTGCCAAGGGCACTGGCAGCACGCGATACGCGGGGTCTCATCAAACTGATTGCCGACAAGGCGAACGACCGTTTGCTGGGCGGCCAGATCATGGCACCCGAAGGCGCGGATTCGATCCAGACACTGGTGCTGGCGATCAAACACGGCATGACCACCCTGGAATTGGGTGCAACGATATTTCCTTACCTGACCACTGTGGAAGGCCTCAAACTGGCGGCCCAAACGTTTGATAAGGATGTCGCCAAACTGTCTTGCTGCGCCGGGTGATTGCTCGGGGATCAACCGGCAACGAATGGCCTCCCTCCAGTGCAAGCCGCTTTGGTGTCAATTTTGTTATTCGCCTCAGCGGGAGAGCAAAATGGCACGACGCCGACTTCTGACCGGAGACGAGCGCCGGCGCCTGTTCGATCCTCCTGTCCAAGAAACCGCGATCATTGGGCATTATACCCTTTCTGCGGAAGATGTTGAATTGGTTGGGCGCCGCTATGGTCCAGCAAATCGCCTCGGTCTGGCTGCACAAATCGCTTTGATGCGACATCCCGGCTTTGGTCTGCAACCCGAGATCGGGCTTCCCGACGTCATTCTTCAGTACCTCGCGGCACAGTTATTCGTCGATCCTTCCTCCTTCTCTGCATATGGTCAGCGCGCGCAAACCCGTACCGATCATGCCGATCTCGTGGCGCGTTATCTTGGCATACGCCCGTTTCGACGCGGCGACCTGGCACTTGCCCTGAATCTTGCCGCGCAAGCCGCCGAGTATACAGACAGAGGTGAACCGATTGTTCGCGCCCTCATGGTTGGCCTGAAGGGTGAGCGGTTCATTCTTCCGTCAGGCGACACACTGGAACGCGCCGGTCTTGCTGGCCGGGCACGCGCACGCAAAGCTGCCGCAGCCGCAATCGTCGAAGGCCTCAGCTCTGCTGAACTGACACGGCTAGACGAACTCGTAATCAACAACCCGGATTTCGGCATGACACCGCTGGCGTGGTTGCGTAATTTCGAAGAAGCCCCGACTGCGGCCAATATCAATGGCTTGCTTGAGCGCCTGCGCTATGTTCGCGGCATAGGTATCCACCCGGTAGTTGGGGGCGCCATTCCGGAATTCCGCTTTGCCCAATTTGTCCGCGAGGGCGGCGTGGCACCGGCATTCCTGCTTTCGGATTACAGCGTCAATCGCAGGCGGGCGACGTTGACGGCCGCAGTGATCGACCTTGAGGCCAGACTTGCCGATGCCGCGATCCAAATGTTTGACCGACTTATCGGCGGCATGTTCACGCGCGCGCGGCGTGGGCGCGAGCGTCGCTACCAAGATAGTATTCAGTCGGTGGGGCAACTCATGCGGCTGTTTGGCGCCACGATTACAGCACTTGATGAGGCTGTCCAGAATGGCGGCGATCCGCTCGAATTGATTGACGAAGCGGTGGGCTGGCACCGGCTTGTTGCGGCAAAGGCCCAAGTAGATGCCCTTGCTGATCTTGCCGGCGAGGACGCACTGGTAACGGCAACCGAGCGTTACGCCACGCTACGGCGTTTCAGCCCGGCATTTCTGGACGCCTTCACCTTCAAGGCGTCTGGAACAGGGACGGCACTGATCAAAGCCATCGATGTCATTCGCGATGCGAACACACGAAAGTCGCGCGACCTTCCCGATGGCGTTCCACTGCCATTCCCCAATCGGCAGTGGAAGCGTCTCATCACCGAAAGCGGCCGTATCGACCGCCGACGTTATGAAATTGCGATCATGGCAACCTTGCGTGATCGTTTGCGCGCCGGTGATGTATGGATCGAGGGAACCCGCAACTATCAGCGCTTCGATGCCTATTTGCTGGGTCGGCGCGACGCCGCCAAAGTGGCGGATGTGCTTCCGTTCGATTCAAATGCTGCATCCTACCTCGCTGACCGGGCACGAAATCTTGACTGGCGGCTGCGCCGATTTGCCAAGCAGTTGAAAACAAACAAGCTTGAGGGAGTGTCGCTCGAACGAGACCGGCTCAAGCTTCAGCAAATGCCGCCTGTCACCCCACCGGAAGCTGAAGCCCTCGATCGCAAGCTCGATACCCTGCTTCCCCGCGTGCGCATCACCGAGCTGCTGCTTGAAGTCGCCGAACGCACTGGTTTTTTGAACGCATTCCGTGACCTGCGCTCAGGCAAGGAGCACGACAACCCCAGCACGGTACTCGCCGCAATTCTGGCTGATGGCACCAACCTCGGGCTGGAGCGGATGGCCAATGCCAGCGAAGGCGTCAGCTATGCCCAACTCGCATGGACCCACAACTGGTATCTTTCACCCGAGAACTATCAGGCCGCGCTGGCCATGATCATCTCAGCCCATCACGAATTACCCTTCGCGCGGCATTGGGGCGCTGGCACCAGTTCGTCGTCCGATGGCCAGTTCTTCCGGTCGGGGCGGAGCCGTTCAGGGGCGGCGGACGTCAATGCCAAATATGGCGCCGAACCTGGCGTGAAAATCTATTCTCACCTTTCCGATCACTTCGCATCATTCGGATCACGGATCATGTCCGCGACGGCAGGTGAAGCGCCTTACGTGCTCGACGGGCTTGTCCTGGGCGCCGGCAACCTTCCGTTGCATGAGCACTATACCGATACTGGCGGCGCCACCGATCATGTTTTCGCACTCTGCCACCTACTCGGGTTCCGCTTCGCGCCACGGCTGCGCGATATTGGCGACCGCAAGCTGGGTTCGATCGCTGCGCCATCGACATACAAGGGCATCGAAAATCTGATGGGCCGCACCATCAAAACGGCAGCGATCGAGGCCGATTGGGATGACATCGTCAGGATTGTCGCCTCAATCAAGGATGGCACGGTGGCGCCGTCAGTAATCTTGCGAAAACTTGCCGCCTACAAACGCCAGAACAGGCTGGATTTTGCATTGGCTGAACTGGGCCGTATCGAGCGCACTTTGTTCACGCTCGATTGGCTTGAACAACCGGAACTGCGACGTGCCTGTCAGGCCGGTCTCAACAAAGGCGAGGCGAGGCACACGCTTGCCGCCGCCATCTATACCAACCGGCAGGGTCGGTTCACCGATCGCTCGCTGGAAAATCAGGAATTTCGCGCATCTGGGCTGAACCTGCTGATTGCGGCGATTTCCTACTGGAACACGGTCTATCTCGACCGGGCCGCCCAGCACCTCAACGCTGTCGGCACGACGTTCGATGCGGCACTGCTTGCGCACCTTTCTCCGATGGGCTGGGCGCACATCAGTCTGACCGGCGATTACCTCTGGGAGCAGGCCAGGCGACTTCCAGCAGGTGAATTCCACCCACTCAACGAGCCAATGGCGCGGTTGAAGCGTGTAGCGTAGCCCATGTTCCGCTTATGTCCGAGAAATCGTTGTCTGGCGAACAAACCTTGAGGTGACGCCTTGCTCGGCTACAGGTTCGCCCCCCGTATCCGCGATCTCCCTCAGAAAAGACTCTATGCCTTCACGCCCAACGCGACGCCGGCCAATGTGCGAGCGCTGGTCGGAGGTAAGATCAATGAACCGCTCATCGAGCGCAACTGGCCCGACATCCTGCGCATCATGGCGACGATCGCAGCGGGGATCGTCGCCCCCAGCCAGATTCTTCGCAAGCTCGCCTCTTACCCGCGCCAGAATGAGCTGGCCCTCGCATTGCGAGAGGTGGGCCGCATCGAGCGAACCCTGTTCATGATCGACTGGATTCTTGATGCCGGCCTCCAGCGCCAGGCTCAGATCGGCCTCAACAAGGGTGAGGCCCACCACGCCCTAAAGCGCGCCATCAGCTTCCACCGCCGAGGTGAAATCCGGGATCGATCCGGCGAAGGCCAGCACTATCGCATCGCCGGAATGAACCTGCTCGCCGCCATCATCATATTCTGGAACACCATGAAGCTCGGCGAGGTCGTCAATACCCGGGCCGCCAGCGGTACCCATATCGCGCCTGATCTACTCGCCCACGTCTCGCCGTTGGGATAGGAACACATCAATCTAACCGGGGAATATCGCTGGCCCAAATCCTTAGCGTAGGATTCCGCCCCCTCCCGCAAACGCCCCCTACGATTGAGAAGCGCGGCGGAATCTCTTAGATTGATCGCTGGAGGCTTTGTTCGCGGAGACGCGCACATTGCCTTCTTTTCGTTTTAGGAAGCGCTGCCCTAAGCGACAGAAGCCAGAGCTTTGACAATGCGGCATTCCGCGATGGAGCCGACCATGTATCTTGATCCTATCGGTGCAGACACGCGATGATGGCGGTCACGACGGCGGTGGTTTCCGCGACGTCGCGCACCCTCACTGTGTCGAGGCCGATTTCAGCAGCGGGATAGTCATTCCCACCGGGGAATATCGCATCCCCAATGAACAGCATCCCGTCGAGCGGGACACCGCTCTCGGCACTCAGGCGCTTCAGGCCATAGCCCTTGTCGATCCCTGCTCTGGTCACGTCGATCGATGTCGTGCCACCGAGATTGATCGAGAGCTCCGGCAGCTTCGCGCGCAACGTGGCCTGCAACGCGGTCCTCTTCTTTCGGTCAGGATCCCACGCTTCCTTTTCCTTCAGCGGCGCTGCCTGCCCCAGGCCCGAAAAGGTGATCTGGCTGCCCCGGTCCTCGATCCGTTCGCCCCAGATACGTTCGTCGGCGAGACCGGCATCGGTCAGCGCCTGATCGAAGGCCGTGCGGATCTTCGCCTTCTCCGCGTCGTCGAACAGTTCGGCATAGACCGCGCGCCAAGCGCCATTGATGAACCGATAGAGTTTCGTGCCTGTGGTCGGCATCAACCAGAGACGGTCGAGCGCGACGCCGGCAGGAAGGCGCGAGGCGATCTGCTTTTCGAACTGCGGCCAGTCCCCGCCCGAGATCACCGCCACATCCGTGATGGCGAGCAATCGGGCGAGGATTGCGGCCATATCCTCCGATAACGGCCGCTTGCTCTCGGCAAGCGTGCCGTCGAGGTCGAAGGCGATCAGCCACTTCATGCCGCCTTCCCTGCCGGATCGCGGTAGGCGAGCAGCCTGAGCGCATTGATGACGACGAGCAGCGTCGATCCCTCATGAACCGCCACCGCTGGCCCAATGCCGAGGCCGAGGATGGTAGCAGGCACCAGGAAGGCGACCACACCCAGGCTGACGAAGACGTTCTGCCGGATGATTCCACGGGTATGGCGGCTAAGACCGACTGCGAATGGCAGGTGCGCCAGATCGTCGGCCATCAGCGCCACGTCGGCTGTCTCCAGCGCAACGTCCGACCCCGCCGCGCCCATCGCGATGCCGACCGTGGCGCTTGCCATCGCCGGCGCATCGTTCACGCCGTCGCCCACCATCGCGACCTTGTCTTCGCCGGCGAGCTTCTTGATCGCGGCAACCTTGTCTTCGGGCATGAGGTCGCCCCACGCTTCGTCGATCCCGACTTCGTCGGCGATCGCTTCGGCGACTTTCTGGTGATCGCCGGAGATCATTATCATCCGCGACACGCCCATCTCGTGCAGCCGACGCAACGCGGTCTTGGCAGCTTCGCGAGGCGTGTCCATCAGGCCGATCGCGCCCAGGTCGCGGTCCCCCTTGCGGACCACCATTGTCGTGCGGCCGTTCTCGCGCAGCTTCGCGATTGCGTCCTGCGCGCCCTGCCCCAGCGCCGGAATGCCCTCACTTCCGAACATCTCGGCCTTGCCGATCCACACCGTCTCGCCATCCACGCTCGCGGTGACGCCCCGACCGGTCAGGCTCTTGAGGTCGCCGGCAGTCGGCACGGCACGATCGTTCAGACGTTCGCGGCCGTCCTTGACGATCGCTTGGGCCAGGGGATGGTCGCTCAACGCTTCGACGGCGACAGCCAGCGCCAGCAACTCGCCTTCATCGGCGCCATCGACGGGCACGACATCAGTGATGCGCGGACGACCTTCGGTCAGCGTGCCCGTCTTGTCGAAAGCGATCGCTTTGAGCGACCCGAGGTTTTCGAGCGGTGCACCGCCCTTCACGAGCACGCCGCCCCGCGCTGCACGGGCAACGCCCGACAGGACCGCGCTCGGCGTTGCGATCGCGAGCGCGCACGGGCTTGCCGCCACCAGCACCGCCATCGCGCGATAGAAGCTGTCGCGGAACGGCTCGTCGACGACCACCCATGCGAACAGCAGGAGCACTGACAGGACCAGGACGGCGGGCACGAAGATCCGTTCGAACCGGTCGGTGAAGCGCTGCGTCGGCGACTTCTGCGTCTCCGCTTCGCTCACCATCTTCACGACCTTGGCAAGCGCGCTTTCATTGGAACGGCGTGTCACCTCGATCTCGATCGCGCCGCCGCCGTTGATCGTACCAGCAAAAACCCGGCTTTCCGCGTCGACTGCATCGGGCTTGGCGCGTGCCGCTGCGGCATCTGCGACCGGCACCTTGTCGACCGGGATGCTTTCACCCGTGACCGGGGCCTGGTTGATCGCGCTGGTGCCCTTGATGACGAAGCCGTCGGCAGGCAGGCGCTCGTTCGGGCGGACGATGGCAATGTCCCCGACGACCATCTGCTCGACCGGGATTTCGCTGGTCTGCCCGCCGCGTCGCACGGTCGCGGTTTCGGGCGCGAGCTTCGCCAGCGCCTCGATCGCCTTCTTGGCGCGGCCCATTGCATAATGCTCAAGCGCATGGCCGAGGCTGAACAGGAACAGCAGCAGCGCACCTTCGGCCCATGCGCCCAGCGCAGCGGCGCCGGCCGCAGCGACCAACATCAGCGTGTCGATCTCGAACTTCTTCATCCGGAGGTTGTCGATCGCCTCGCGCAGCGTGAAGAATCCGCCGAAGAAATAGGCTGCGATATAGCAGGCGGTCGGCAGCCATTCGGGCGCGCCAGCGACCAGCCTCTCGATCGCGTAGCCGATCCCCAGCAGCGCGCCACAGGCGAGCGCGAAGATCAGCTCGGTATTGGGGCCGAGAAATTCGGCGTGGCTATGGTCGTGGCCATCGCCGGGGCCGTGCTTCTCTTCGCCCGCGCCGTGGCCCCCGGGGCCGTGGTCGTGGCCGGCATGTTCATCGGCAGCGACCCGCTTGCCCACCCTCACCTTCAGCTTGCGAAGCGCAGCGCGCACCTCCTCTTCGGTGGTTTCGCGGCGATCATATTCGACCCGGACAGACCCGCTGGTGCTGGCGCTTGCCTGGACCACGCCGGGCAAGGCGCACAGCGCATCGCTGACCGTGCGCGCCCGACGTTCGTGGTTGATCCCCGTCACCTGCCAGATCGCATGGCCGTAGCGCTCGGTGATTTCGGCACCTGCGGCGCGCACCATTTCGCGCAACCGTGGCAGCGGCAGCTTGGCGGCATCGAAATGGATGCACAGCGCCGCTGGCGTGTTGCCGTCGAGACAGATCACATGCGCCCGCTCGACACCTTCGCGCTTTGACAGGGTTGATACGAGACGGTCCAGGCAGGCATCGGCCGCGTCAGGAAGGTCCGGCAACAACACTGGAATGTCGAGTTCGAGCTTGTCGTTCATGACGACCTCCTTTCGCTTTTCTTGGTTTCGGCGCGCGCGTCGCGCAGGATTTCGACACCGCCCTTGATGGCGATGATGGCGGTGGCGAAGCCGACCAGCAGGTCCGGCCAATTGGTACCCAACCACAGCACCAGCACGCCGGCGATCAGGATGCCGCCGTTGGAAATGAAGTCGTTGAAGCTGAAGGTGGTTGCGGCCCGGAGATTGACGTCCGGATCCTTGAGGCGCTGGAGCAGCCGCAGGCAGAGGTAATTCACGACGCCGGCGATCGCGGACATGACCATCATGGTAGGTCCGATGGGCTCGCTGCCCTGCACGTAGCGCCGTCCGACATCGATCAAGATGCCGCCCGCGAAGATCAGCAGCATGACGCCCGAAGCGACCGCGGCGCGTGTCTTCCATGTCTGGCCCCGGGTGAGCGCCACAAGGCTCAGCGCATACACAGCCGTATCGGACAGGTTGTCGACGCCGTTGGCGATCAGCGCGCTCGAGTCCGCGAAGAAGCCGGAAACGAAGAAGCCCGCAGCGATCGCCGCGTTCAGCAGCAGGACGATCCACAGTGTGCGGCGCTCCTGCCCGCCATTGTTGTCGTTGCCCGGGATCATCCCATCATCTCCTCAAGTGTCAGCAGGGCCAGGAAGCCGACGAAAAACATCGAGCTGATGAGCGGGGTGTCGGGTTTCTCGTGCGCCTCGACCAGCAACTCCTCCGTGACGAGGTAGAGCAGCGCCATCAGCCCGAAGCTGAGGAAGCCGGCGATCATCACCGGCGACAGCGCGGCGACCGGCACGGCAGCGAGCGCGCCGATCGGCAGCAGCAGGGCCAATGCCGAGACGATCACGATGATGCGCAAGCGCGAGCGATAGGTTTCCGCCAGCTCGTCGGTCAGCGTCAGTCCCAGAAATAACACTTCCAGAGTGAGCGCGATCGTCAGCAGGAGACCTGCCTTCTCGCCCGCCACGAAAGCGAGGCCGAGCACCAGGCCGTCGACCAGAATGTCGATGCCGATCGCGGCGAGTAGCGCCATCGGCCCCTTGAAGCGGGCCTCAAGAGCCTTGAGCCCCAGCATGGTCGCGACGCCCGCCGCCCCGCCGATCAACGTCGCGCTGGGCGATGCCTCATGCTTGACCTGCGGCAGGATTTCGGTCGCTGCCGCCGCGAACACGACGCCGGCAGCGAGATGCTGTAGGCCCGCCACGAGGCCAGGTTTCAACTTGGTGCGGCTCGCGACAATCGCGCCGAGCACGACCGCCAGCACAGGCGCAAGCGTATAGAGCAGTGCCTGCATTTCCTAGGACTCCTCCGGGGTTCGGTGGCAGACGCGGATCTTCCCGCGTCGCGTGAACGCGATCGATCCGCCCGCCACGACAGCCCGCGAATGGTCGCCGCGAAACTCGTCACCGGTTCGCTGCGCGCGCAGGATCTCGGTCCTGCCCTTCGGCAGCCAGGTGACGGCCATTTTCAAGCCGTCATCGATGAAGTCGACATCGGCGCGTGTGCCGTCGTCGCAGTACATGATGCGCTGCGCGATTAGTTTCGACGTCAGATGCTTTTCATGCGCCGGCTCGGTAGGCTGGGTCGGCGCTGGATTACACGCCCCTATAACCGCCCCGGAGACGAGAACGACGCCGAGGCGCGCGATCGCCAGACCGGCCCGATTCAGGCCGCACAAGGTTGTCACATTTGAAATCGACGTGTCAGACATCGGTCTCTTCCGACGAAGCGCCCTGTGGCGTTCGAAGGCAGGGCAGTTCATCGCGTGCCTTCCTGCTCGCAGATCCGGGTACGGCCATCGCCTTCCACGATGGTGAGCTGCGACCCCTTGAAGGTCGCGGTGGCTGTTTCGCCGACATATTGCAGGCCCTGCGCTGGCGCGGTCAGCATCATCGGCGGTCCCCCGTTGGAGCGCCGCAAATCGATCTGCAGGCCGTTGTCCTTGTAATCGACGAACAGCGGTTCCCCGTCGGAACAGCGATATCTATGCCGCCCCATTTCCCCGGTCGCCACGGCGCTGTCGGACGAATGGATCTGCTGCTCCGTTGGCGGGGCTGGCGGCTTTCTTTCCGAGCACGCCGCGAGCCCGACAACGAGGATGACGGCGGGCAGCACCCGCTTACAGTGCATCATCATCGCGCCTTCCTCCTGCAGCGGAAGGGGACGCGCTGACGATTGATAGCCCGGGCAGGCTGACCTACCCGCCAGCGGAGATAGGTTGCGAGGCGATCGTCAGATTCGACCATCAGGGATCGCAGGCGGCGCAACATCATCGCCGCGAACGGCAGGGAGAGCGCCCCGCGCAGCGTGCAGCTATGCGTTAGCCTGGTGCCGCCATCGTCCCCCGCCAGCTCGTACCGCTCTTCGAGCGTGAACAGATAGGGGATGCCGCAGGACCAAGCGAAGGCGTGCGGTTTATCGAATCGATCAATCCGTGCTGGCGTCCGAATTGGCCGGGTGATGCCCTGGATCGCAAAGGTGCATTCTGTGTCGCCGAGCCGGGACGGATCATCGAGAAATACGAGCGGACTCCACGCCCGGCGATGATCCGGATCGGTGAGTGCCGACCAGATGCGCAGTGGCCCGCCGTGAAGCATCGAGCTGGTTATGGTGCGAGGCATATCCCCATCTCCCAGAGATGGGCGGGGCGATCGCGGATCGCCCCGCCCATCCATCAGGCCAAGTTGTTCACGAAGGTCTGACCGTGGTCGTCCCCTTCATGCTCCTCATTGTAGTGCTCGGGTTTCTCGATCACTTTCTGCCCGAACCGGGCATAGAGTGTCGGCAGCACGAACAGCGTAAGAAGCGTCGCCGAGATCAGACCGCCGATGACGACCGTCGCCAAAGGCTTTTGAACCTCTGCGCCGGCGCCTTCGCCCAGCGCCATCGGCACGAAGCCGAGGCTGGCGACTAGCGCGGTCATGATGACGGGTCGCAGACGCTGCATCGCGCCAACATGCGCGGCTTCCTCGCGGCTCATCCCTGATCGGATCAGATCTTGGATCGAGCTGACCATGACGAGGCCGTTGAGGACCGCGATGCCCGAGAGGGCGATGAAGCCCACTGCCGCCGAGATCGAGAAGTCCATGCCCCGCAGGAACAGCAACAGGACGCCGCCCACCAGCGCGAAAGGCACGCCGGTGAACACGATCGCGGCGTCGCGGACCGATCCCAACGCCCCGTAGAGGAGCAGCAGGATCAAAATGAAGCAAGCCGGAATGACCAGCTTCAGCCGTTCGCTTGCCGATTGGAGGTTCTCGAACTGGCCGCCCCATTCGAGATAGGTGCCGGCAGGCAGCCGGAGTTGGCTGCCGATCGCCGCCTGCGCATCCGCCACGACGGATCCGACGTCGCGGCCACGCACGTTGGCTTGCACCACCACGCGCCGCTTGCCGTTCTCGCGGCTGATCTGGTTCGGACCATCGACCACCTTGATCTCGGCGACGCTGGACAGCGGTACATAGCCGCCGCCTGCCACCGGCACCTGCACCTGTTGGAGCAGGCCGATGTCGGCACGCTGCGCCTCCGACAGGCGGATCACCACGGGGAAGCGACGGTCGCCCTCGAAGATCTGGCCCGATGTTCGCCCGCCGATCGTCGCAGTCACGGTGTCCTGCACATCCTGAGCCGTAACGCCCAACCGCGCCATCGCGTCGCGGTTGACGCGAATGTCGAGCATGGGAAGACCGGTCGTCTGCTCCACCTTCACGTCCGCTGCGCCTTGCGTTCTGCGCAGCACCGCCGCGATTTGCTCGGCCGTCCGGTTCATCTGGTTGAAGTCGTCCCCGAACACCTTCACCGCGATGTCGCCGCGCACGCCGGCGATCAGCTCGTTGAAGCGCATCTGGATGGGCTGGGTGATCTCGTAGGCATTTCCCGGAATCTTCGCGAGATTACCCTCGATCCGGCTGACCAGCTCCTCCTTGGGAAGCTCAGGATCCGGCCAATCCTTGCGCGGCTTCAGGATGACGAACATGTCGGTCGCGTTCGGCGGCATCGGGTCGGCCGCCAGCTCGGCGGTGCCCGTCTTGGAATAGACGAATTGCACCTCCGGCTGCTTCGACATCATCCGCTCGATCGGCACCTGCATCGCCTGGCTCTGCTGGACCGACGTTGCCGGAATGCGGAGCGACTGGATCAGCAAATCGCCTTCGTCGAGCTGCGGCAGGAACACCGAGCCGAGCGTAGTGAAAGCAAGCGCCGCCACCACAAGGCTTCCCACACCCGCACCGATCGTCAGCGTCGGGCGCTTCATGGCCCGGTCGAGACCGGGTTCGTAGCGCTTCTTCAGCCACGTGATGATGCGGCCGTCCTTCTCCTCGACCTTCTTCGACAGCCAGATCGCAATCATCGCCGGCACGAAGGTGAGAGAGAGGATGAAGGCGAAGGCGAGCGCGATGATGACGGTCAGCGCCATCGGTCCGAACGTTTTACCCTCCACGCCGGTCAGCGTGAGCAGCGGTACGTAGACGAGGATGATGATTGCCTGCCCGTACACAGAGGGACGGATCATCTCACGCGCAGCGGCTGCCACGGTCGCGAGCCGTTCCTTGACGCTGAGCAATCGGCCTTCATGATGCTGTTGCTCGGCAAGCCGGCGCAGCGCGTTTTCGACAATGATGACGGCGCCGTCGACGATCAGACCGAAGTCCAAAGCCCCAAGGCTCATCAGATTGGCCGAGACCCCAGCGCGCAGCATACCAAAGCCTGTCAGCATCATGGTGATCGGGATGACCAACGCCGCGATCAGGGCCGCACGGAAGTTGCCGAGCAGCAGGAAGAGCACGACGATGACCAGCACCGCGCCTTCGGACAGGTTTTTCGCGACCGTCTTGATCGTCGAATTGACCAGCTCGGTGCGGTTCAGCACCGGCTGAATTACGACGTCAGGAGGCAGCGAAGCGTTGATCGTCTTCAGTTTCTCAGCGACCGCGGTCGACACGATGCGGCTGTTCTCGCCGATCCGCATGATCGCCGTGCCGACGACGACTTCGGTACCGTTCTCCGATGCCGAACCCATGCGGATCGCCTGACCCGTCTTCACAGTCGCAACTTGTTCGACCGTGATCGGCACGCCGTTACGTGTCGCGATCACGGTCCTGGCCAACTCGCTGGCATTGCGAACGAGCGCATCCGAGCGAACAGCCAGACCTTCGCCATTGCGATTGACGAAGCCACCGCCGACGCTGGTGTTATTGCGCTCCAGCGCATTTCCCAGGTCCGTCAGCGTGATGCCGAGCGAGGCCAGCTTCTGCACGTCGGGCACGACGAGGAACTGCTTGGCGTAACCGCCAATCGAGTCGACACCGGCGAGGCCCGGTGTGGTCTTCAGAAGCGGCGTCACGATCCAGTCCTGCGCGGTGCGCAGGTAGGTCGCCTTGTCCTCTTCGGTCGTCAGTCGCTCGCCCTCTGGCGTGATGTAGCTGCCATCGGGCTGTTGGCCCGGTTCACCGGGCTTGTGCTTGTCGTCCTCGCGATGATCGAGACGAACGGTGTACATGTACACCTCGCCCAGGCCTGTCGCGATCGGACCCATTTCAGGGTTCACGCCGTCGGGCAGATTCTCTTGCACGCCCCGCAGACGCTCGCCCACCTGCTGGCGGGCGAAATAGATGTCCGTCGCGTCCGAAAAGACCGCCGTGATCTGCGCGAAGCCGTTGCGGCTCAACGAGCGCGTATATTCCAGGCCGGGGGTGCCGGCGAGCGCGGTTTCGATTGGAAACGACACCTGCTTCTCGACCAGCTCGGGCGAGAGGGCAGGCGCGCGGACGTTGATCTGGACCTGATTGTTGGTGATGTCCGGCACCGCGTCGATCGGTAGCCGGTAGAGGGAAAAGGCGCCGATGGCGGCGACGATGACGGTGAGGAGCAGGACTAGCCAGCGCTTCTCGACCGCCCAGGTTACGATACGGGCGATCATGGCTTAATCCTCGTGGCTCGCTTCGCCCTTGCCGATCTCGGCCTTGAGCGTGAAACTTCCGGTGGTGGCGATCTGTTCGTTGCCGGTCAGGCCCGACCGGACGATCACCGTGTCGCCCGACGCATCGCCGAGCTGGACCGGGGTCGCCTTGAAGCCGGTGGGCGTGCGCACGAACACGACCGACTTGCCCTCGAAACTCTGGACCGCCGTCGTCGGCACGCGGACCGCCCCGCTCCCGCCGCTGCCCGTGAGCTGCACGGCTGCCGTCACAGGCTCGCCGACCCGCCATTCGCCACCGCGATTGTCGAGGGTGGCGAGCGCAGGCACGAGCCGCGTCTGCGGATCAAGCGCCGGCGACACGAAGGTCACGCGGGCGGTCGCCTGACGGCCTGCCGCCTTCACCAGCACCGTATTGCCGGGACGCACCCGGCCCGCATCCTCGGGCTTGAGATTAAGCGCGATCGACACCTGGCTCAGGTTGGCGATGCGATAGAGTTCGGCATCCGCCGCGACCGTTTGTCCCAGCGTCACGGGGCGCGCAATGATCTGGCCCGAGATCGGCGCGGCAATGCCGAGCCGGTTGAGCCCGCCGCCGCCGACACCCGCCGCCGAAACCATGCTCTGCGCCTGCGTCAGGGCGATCCGCGCCTCCGTCGCCGCTGTGCGGGCGGCGATCAGATCCTGTTCAGGGGAGACTCTCTGCGCGAACAGCCGCTGTTCGCGCGCGAGGTTCGAATTAGCGAGCTGAAGCCGCGCCCGCGCCGCCTCGACCTCGCCCTTGATCTGCGCCGCCTCGCGGCTTTCGATGACCGCAATGGTCTGGCCGCGTCCGACCGATTGGCCGAGGTTACGGGTGAGCGCGACCACGCGTCCCGCAATTGCGGCCGAGACGACCTGCGTTCCCTGTGGGTCGCCCTCGATGATCGCGGGCAGCTCGATCGTCCCGGCCCCGCCGATGATCGGCCGTCCGACCTGGACGCCCGCTGTGGCGATCTGGTCGGCACCCAATGTGACGACGCCTTCACCGGCATGACCGCCTTCAGCACCGCCCTTTTCCGTGCCCGCTGCCGTCTCATTGGCAGCTGCGCCTTCGGCAGTTGCCTCGTTTCCGCCATCCTTGCCGCCGCAGGCAGCCAAGAGCAGGGCGAGCGACGCCGCGCCCGCGAGATAAAAGCTCTTCATCACTGATTCCCCCCATTGGGCGCACGAGCGGTCAGTCGCTCCACTTGCGCGCGGGCATTCTGGTAATTGGCAAGCGCGTCGATCGCGGCGACCCGCGTTTCGGCGAGCGTGCGTTCAGCATCGAGCAATTCGAGCTGGCCGAACTTGCCCTCGCGATAGCCGATCCGCGCGATGCGGGCGGCCTCCTGTGCAGCCGCCAGCGCCGGCCCCGACGCCGCACGAGCCGTCGTTGCGGCATTGGCCGCCTGCGCCTGCGCGTCCGTGATCGCCTGTTCGATGTCGAGCGCGGTCACGCGGCGCTGCGCATCCGCCTGGGTCCGCTGCGCGGTCGCCTGCGCAATCGCGGCGCGACCATTGTTGAACACCGGGATCGGGATCGACACGCTGAACACCGCCGCCATGTCGTTGGTCGCTTCCAGGCGGCGGATCGACGGCCCGACGTTCAGGTCAGGCACGCGATTGGCGCGCGCGAGCCGCACGCCGGCTTCGGCAATGGAGAAATCCGCGTTGGCTGCCGCCAGCGCGAGTGTGCCGGTCGTGTTGACCGGTGCCAACGGCCCATAGACGTTCACATCGGGAAGGCGATCGAGCAGCGTGTCATCGAGCAGGCCGTCGATCGGCCGTCCGATCCGACGCGCCAGATTGGCGCGGGCCGCCTCGGCCAAGCGAAGCTGCCGCTCCACATTGGCGTCGGCATTGATACGCGCGACATCCGCGCGCTGTTGCTCGAGTGGCGATGCCCGCCCTGCCTGCACGCGAACGCTCGCGGCCCGCAGCGCATCGCTGGCGATCCGGGCCTGATCGCGGGCTGTCATTACCCGGCGATCGGCCGCGACCGCTTCGACATAGAGCTGCGTTACCTGAAGCCGGACATCCGCCGCGATGATCGCGGCCTGGATCTCGGCCCGGGACAATTGCGCATTGGCGACCGCGACGCGGGCGCCGCGCTTGCCGCCTAGCTCGATCGGGATCGCAAAGCCGACCGTGGTTTCCGCGCTGCGGACCCCCCGATACGGCCCGGAGCCGATGACATTCTCGACTTGGCCTTGAACCACCGGATTGGGCCGCAAGCCGGCGACTGTGCGACCTGCACGGGCCGCGTCGATTCCAGCTGTCGCCGCTTCCGCAGCAGGGGCCGAACCGCCCGCTGCACTGACCGCTTGGTCAAGCGTGTAGACCGGCGCATCCTGCGCAACAGGCGCGGACGGTCCGACCTGCGCCTGCGCCATCGTGGCGCAAGACGCTGCGGCCAGCATGGCCGCGAGGATACGATTCATGAAAATAGGACTCCTGACGATGATCGACAGGGGCGCGCCAACGCACGCCCAAATCGGACGTCAGGCTTGGGGGGGCCTCAAATGGACCATGCCGGTGCGGCCGTCGAGCGACGCAGAGGCGGAGATTGTCGGCTTGGGCACTGTGAGGACGGGGGTATATTCCATCGTCGTGCGCGCAGGCGCGCCGACGTCGTGTCCGTGACAATAATTGTGATGATGCGGGACATTCTTGTCCGAGTCCGATGGCACCTGATCGATGTCACCGGCGGTATGGACCGTGAACTCAACGCCCGCGATGCTTCCCCCCGCCAGATCGGCGGCATGGGCCATGCCGGAGAAGCTGGTCAGGACCAGCATCAGGCATGTCAGGAAAGGCAAAAAGGCTCGCACTAGCTTGCCTCTATCACGGAAGGGTTTTCATGTCATTGCACTAATTCGAACCAAGGGTCACTGAGCCGGAACCCGAGCGGGATCGGTCGCGCCCGTTCCAGGCGAACCCGACCGCAATGGCGACCGCCATCAGGAGTTGCGCCAGCACCGATTGCCAAGTGGGAAACACGCCGAGCATCGACAGCCGTGGCACGTCCGCGAGCGGTGCGATGTTGATAAGGCCGGCTTCCTGGAGCGCGGCGACGCCTTTACCCGCCAGCACGACGGTCAGGACCGCCATGAGCCAGGAGCTATAGCGGAAGAACTGCGCGATCGGCAGCTTGCGACTGTAGCGAAGCATGGCCCAAGCGATCAGGCTGAGCAGTCCAATCGCCGACCCGGCCCCCGCGAGAAGCATCCCGTTGTCACCTTGCGCCGAAAGCGCGGCATAGAACAGGATCGTCTCGAAGACCTCGCGATAAACTACGACGAACGCCAGCCCGAACAGGAACCAGCCCGACCCGCCCGAGAGCGCCCGCGACATCTTCTCGCGAATATAGCGCTGCCACTGATCGGCCTGCGCCTTGCCGTGCATCCAAATCCCGACCGAGAGCAGCACGACCGCGGCGAACAGCGAGCCAAACCCTTCCGTCAGCTCCCGGCTCGCACCGCTGATCCCGATCGCATAGGTGGCGACCGCCCAGGTGATCCCGCCCGCGATGATCGCGCTGACCCAGCCGCCATGCACGTACCGCAGCGCCTCGCCGCGCTCGGCTTTACGCAGGAACGCGATCATGGCGACAACGATGAGCAGGGCTTCGAGCCCTTCACGCAGCAGGATCGTGAACGCGCCCAGGAACGTGGACGCTTCGGTGGCGGCATCAGGCGCGAGCGCCGCTTCCGCATCGTCGAAAAGGCCGCCCAGTACTGCGACCTTCTCCGCGAGATCATCGGGCGACGCGCCCCGGTCGATCGAGGCGCGGAACTCCCCCATCGCGCCCTCGATTCGACCCATCAGCGTCGCGTCGCGCGCGGTGAGTGTTGGCTCGATCGGCTCGAACCCATCGAGATAGGCCGACAGCGCCAGCTCTTTCGCCATGCGCGCATCGCCGCGCCGCGCAGCCGCCACGCTTTCGGCGAGTTTGGCGCGGGCGACCGCGAGCGAGCCGGGAGCCTGTTGTATCACCTGTTCGGGATGACGACGCAGGAACGCGAGCACTGGGTCAGCCTTGGCGTCGCCGATCGCCGCGCCGAGCGCGGCCGGGGTGAGCGCGACCAGGGTTTTCAGGTCCGGAATGCGCCGGCGAAGGGTCGGGTCGGATTTCCAAAGCCGCTCGCCTTCGCGCGCCTGCGCATCCGTGAAGGCGAAGCTCCCGGCTCGGAATGCTAACGCCCAGCGCTGATCGTTGGGCAGATCGGCAAAGCTCTGCATCGCGGTCCCGTCGATGCCTTGCGTCACCACCTGATAGAGCGCGAACACGCTGCGCTGGCGCGCGCGCTCGGCATCGGTGAAAGCAATCGGGGGCGTAGCGAGCTTGGCGGCGTCAGGGCCACGGCCGTTGCCCGTCATCCCGTGGCAGGACGCGCAGGATTGTCGGAACAGTGCATCGCTGGAGACGAGGTTCGGAGCCTTATCGGGCGCGAGCGGCACCGGGTAGGCGCGCAACAGATCGGCCGCGAGCCCGTGCGCCAATGTTGCCACCTGTTCAGTCGGTCCCTTTTCCGCGATCACCGCCTGGAGGTTGGCAGCCCGCTGGATGAGGGCTTGACGCTCCGGCTTCGCCGGCAGGCCCTGAAGCCGTGTCGAGACCGACGCGGCGAACTCCGTCATCTCGGCATATTCCGACGTGCTCTTGATCCGACCGTTGGCGACCGCGCCGCCATAATCGACGGCCATATAGTCGAGCAGCCGCCATGCGGTTTGCACGTCGCCGGGTTCGGCGATTGCCGCAGCAGGGATCAGCAGCGCCGCGAGCGCGGAGAGCAGCCGCAACGAGAGCATTGCCCGGATCAACGCGAGCAGACGCACTACCGCTCTCCCAATTCGCGCCGAGCGCCAGTGACGATTTCATAAGCGGAGTGGAGGAACAGGAGGGCGATGAGGCCGGCGACGGCGAGGTCCGGCCAGGCGCTTCCTGTCCACGCCACCAGACCGGCCGCGGCGATCACCGCCACGTTGGCGAGCGCGTCGTTGCGGCTGAACAGCCAGATCGCGCGAACATTGGCGTCCCCTTCCCGGAAACGCGCAAGCACCAAGGCGGACACGACATTGATCGCGAGCGCGACAACGCCGATTGTGCCCATCAGTTCGGCATCGGGCGCGGTTGCGTTCAGGGCGCGCCAAATCGCGAAACCGATTACGCCCACGCCAAGCGCACCGAGAAACAACCCCTGCGTCAGCGCGACCTTTGCCCTCGCCCGTGCGGACCAGGCAAGCGCGAGAAGACCGATAAGGCTGATCGACCCGTCCCCGAGAAAATCGAGGGAATCCGCTTTCAGCGCTTGGCTATCGGCGATGAACCCGCCGAACAGCTCGGCGACTCCGAAGCCGAGGTTGAGCACCACGACGGTCAGCAGCGCACGGCGATAGGCCGGATCGGTTTGCGCGCGCGCGGGCTCCCCGTGGCACCCGCAGCTTTCGGTAGAAGCATTCATGCGGCCTTCCTTACCACCTCCAGTCGCTGTAGAAGCAAGCGAAATGTGCGACACGTTCGCATAAGCAAGGATGGCATGATGAAGCCGGTGATGATTGGGCAGCTCGCCAGCGAGACCTCGACGAAGGTGACGACGATCCGCTTTTATGAGTCGATCGGGTTGCTCCGATCCGCCCCTCGCACGGCGTCGGGTCGCAGAACCTACGATGCCAGTGACATTGAGCGTTTGCACTTCATCCGCAACGGTCGCCGGCTTGGCTTCTCCGTCGACGAGATCCGTTCGTTGATGGGGCTGGCGCAGAACCCGGACCAGGATTGTGGTGCCGCCTCAGCTATCGCTGCTCAGCACCTCAAGGATGTGGAGGAGAGACTGGCGCAACTCGCGGTGTTGCGGGATGAGTTGGCAATGCTCAGCCAGAGCTGCACCAAGGCGCGCATGGCCGATTGTCGGATCATGAAGGCGATCGGCAAAGGCCACCCTCAAGCCGATCAATAATAATCGGCCAGCCTGAGCTCGCGCACATCACCCGAGGCCATCGTCAGCTTTACGAGGGTGCCAGCAGGCCGGGAGCGCACTTGCCAGAGCTCCCCACGCGTATAGTTCGCATCGATCGAATGGCCGTTCACCGCCACGATCCGGTCGCCGACCGCCCAGCCAGCCTTTTCCGCGGGACTGTTCGCCGCCACATGAACAACGGTGAGCGCCGTTGGTGAGGCTGCGAGGCCAAGGCCGCTACGGTCCTTCAGCATCGGCAGGCGACGACGAGGACCGAGTGGCCGGAGCCACACGAATCCGGCGGTCACGTCGAACACCACGTCGAATTGAGCGATCAGCGGTAGGCCGACATTGCCAACCGTGCTGGTGGAGAGCCAAGCTCTCATCCCGAGTGTGGGGACGTTCGAGACGCCAAGCCCTTCGATGTTGATGTTCTGGATCGTGAAAGCATCGTTGATACGCACACCATCGACGCCGCCGATCGCCGCGGTCGAGACGAGCTTCCCGTTCAACAGCCCTTGATCGCGGGCATAGGCCGACGAGAGCATCAGCGCGGCCGAGCTGCCAAGATCGATCATCAAGGGCACGGGAGGCAAACCCGAGACGGAAGCTCGAATGAACAGCTCCTGCTTGGCACCGCGCCCGAGCGCGACAGCGCGCCAGTCGGGACCGGCGAGAAACGTGCCTGACTTGACGACCGCCATACGCCTTTTCGCGAAATCGAGCGCGATGCAGCTACCCGTGAACATATCGGCACCGAGGAGGATATCGATCGGTCGTCCGAAGGCCGCCGACACTGAACTCAGATCACCAACGACGGCAAAGGGTAAGCGACGGGTTTCGCGGGCGAGCTGTACGTCGATGTCGCGGACCAGCAGCACCGGGGCCTTGGCGCTCAGCCCGCTAATCATGCGCCGCTCACCATCGTTCAAGCCGAGCTTCGCCGCGAGCGCCGTGCTCATGATCGACGCGCCGCTGCCACTGTCGAGCACCGCCCGCACCGGCACTCCGCGCACTTGTGCCGAAACAAGGAGGGTATCACCCGTGCCGACTTCCAGCGGCTCCCATTCGAGGTGAGCCGCACCGAAGTTCCACGAGCCCGCAGACCGGGAAGTCTGTCGCGCGAGCGTTGGAGAACCGAGCACCAAGCCGGTTCCACAGGCCACCAGCCGCGCCACTAATGAGCGTCGAGACATACCGATTGCTTCAACACGGGCCGTCAAAAAGCCACCTCCAGCCCCCCGTCCGCAGGAGAGCAAATTGCGGTTACATGCTCCAGCCACTGGAGGAGCAAGTGCTTTTGGTGCGCCCGAAAATCCTCAGAAGCGCTTGGAGAACTTTAGATGAAGGATGGTGCAGACCGCTTAGATGCCTTCCCGATAACGAACGGTTCCGGGGGACGCTGGGCCGATCGGGACCGCGAACGGTGTAAACGCTCGCGCTAAGTGGCGGCATTCTGATCGCGCTATTTGTCGGCGAGCGTCGCTACGCGGCTACCGGCTTGGTCTCGGCCGATCGCACATAGGCGTAGAGTTTTGGCTTGGAGATGCCGAGCATCGAACAAATCTTGGCGATCGGCATCGTGTTCTCGTGGTAGAGCCTGACGGGCAGGTCGCGCTTGTCCTTGCCGAGTGCGGCCGGCCGGCCACCCTTCTTGCCGCGAGCGCGGGCTGCGGTGAGACCGGCCTGGGTCCGCTCGCGGATCAGGTTGCGCTCGAACTCCGCCAATGCCCCGAACAGGTGGAAGGTAAGCTTGCCCGACGTGGTGGTCGTGTCGATCGCCTCGTGCAGGCTCAGCAGCCCGACCTTTTCCTCGTCGAGGTAGGTCATCCATCCGATCAGATCACGGAGCGAGCGGCCGAGCCTGTCGAGGCGCCAGACCACCAGTGTGTCGCCGGCGCGAAGCAGCTCCTTCACCTTTTCCAATCCAGGGCGAGCGGCAGTCGCCCCGGAGGCCTTGTCGGTGATGACCTTCTCGCAGCCGGCAGCCTTCAGCGCATCACGCTGGAGGTCCAGGTTCTGCTCGGCGGTCGATACGCGGGCGTAACCGATTTTCATGCGTAGGGCCGGTGGCGCCCCGATCGGGCGCGGTTTGGGAAGAAAGTCGTCATCGGCAGGTCTATGTTGCCCTAGTTTTCTTTACCGGGTAGATTTACGTCGAACAGGCCGGTTTGGCAACGCGAGCGGACTCGCATGGCGATGGGCAGGCAAATCTCCGTTTTCCTTACCTGCGACACGGACCGTCGGCGGTGACGCATCCGGCGCTTGTCCCGCCGCTGGCGATCGAGCGCTACCGCGTCCTTGAACCGCACCTCGCCGATGGCATCCCGCTCGCGGACCTCGCCCGCACCGGCACGCTGAGCGAGCGGACGTTGCAGCGCTGGCTCGGGCGCTACCGTGCCGAAGGACTTGCCGGTCTCGCGCGTCTGCCGCGCAACGATCGGGGCAGGCTGCACCTGCCGGAACATCTGGTCGAACTGACCCGCACTCTCGCCACCAAGCGCCCGCGACCCCCGGTCGCCGCCATTCACCGAAAGGTGCAGGAACTCGCCATCGCGCATGGACACCGAACCCCCAGCTATGCGGCCGTCGCGCGTGTCGTCAGGGCGATACCGGCAAGCCAGATCGCCGCAGCCTCCGATCCGGCCGTCTACCGCGACCAGCACGAGCTAGTGCATCGGCGCGAAGCCGCGACCTCGAACGAGATGTGGCAGGCCGATCATACCGTTCTCGACATTCTCGTGCTCGATGATGCCGGAACCCCGGTGCGTCCTTGGCTGACCGTCATCGTTGACGATCACAGCCGAGCCATCGCCGGTTACTTCCTCAGCCTCGATGCCCCCAGTGCCCTCAACACGGCGCTCGCCTTGCGGCAGGCGATCTGGCGCAAGCCCAATCCCGAATGGATCGTCAGCGGCATTCCCGAACAGCTTTACGTCGACAACGGCTCGGATTTCATCTCCGAGCATATCGAGCAGGCGTGCATCGCCCTCAAAATCCGCCTCATCCATTCGCTGCCGGGGCGTCCTCGCGGGCGCGGCAAGATCGAGCGGCTGTTCCGCACCATCAACGACATGTTCCTGCCCGACCTGCCCGGCCACCTGATCGCGGGCAAGCCGCTGTCGGCGCCAGTGCTCACGCTCGACGAGCTGCGCGCCCGCTTCGAGGCGTTCGTGTGCGGCGTCTATCATCGTCGCCCGCATGGCAGCACCGGCGAACCGCCGATCACGCGCTGGCAGAAGGGCGGGTTCCTGCCCGCAATGCCCGACAGCCTTGAACAGCTCGACATGCTGCTCGTGCACGTGCCCAAGCCCCGTAAAGTGCTGCGCGACGGCATCCGTCTGATGGGCAGGCGCTATGTCGAACCCACGCTCGCGGCCTTCGTCGGCGAGCAGGTCGAGGCGGTCTATGACCCCCGCGACCTGACCGAGATCCACGTCTACCACCAGGGCCGGTTCGTATGCCGTGCGCTCAGCTCCGAGCACGCTGGGCACCCGTCGTTGCGCGCGATCCAGCGCGCCCGGCGCGGCGCGAAGGAGCGCGACAAGCAGGTGCCTGCCCCCACGGAGACCTTCGATGGCGACCAAGAGGATACGGCTTCCCGGCCCACCACCTACCGAGGGCTCCGGCTCTACGCCGCTGACGATTGAGTTCCTGGTCGAGCAGCCGTTCCTGGCGACCCGCGAACATGCCCGGTTCGTCGAGTTTGCCGAAGCCTGCGCGCACTACCGCTATATCGGCGTGTGTCATGGCCGGCCGGGCGTCGGAAAGACGCGATCGGCGCGCGAGTTTTCCAGCTTCCCCGACCTGGGGGAATATGCCGCGCTCCGTCCCATTGCCGCGCTCCTTGGCGAAAAGGTCGCTCGCTGCCGCGCCGTCTTCTACACCGTGTCGGTCAGCAACACGCCCAAGACGATCGACGCGGTGTTGGGCCTCAACCTCATTAAGCTGGGCTATGCCCGGCTGACGGTCGCGGGCGGCTCGCAGGACGAAATCACCCATGACGCCGCCCGCATCGCCTGCCCCCTCGTCATCGTCGACGAGGCCGACCGCCTGACCATAAAGTCGCTCGAACATCTCCGCGACATGGCCGATCGCCACGGCTTCGGGCTGATCCTGATGGGTATGCCGGGCTTGGAGAAGTGCCTCGCCCGCTATGCCCAGCTCTACTCGCGGATCGGCTTCGTCCACGAGTTCAAACCGCTTACCGAGACCGAAATGCGGCTGCTGCTCGCGACCCACGCCGGCGATTTCGGGATCAGCTTCGACCCGGCCCAACTCGACGCGATCGAAGCGCAGGCAGCCGTGATCCGCATCACGCGCGGCAACTTCCGGCTCATGGAGCGCCTGTTCGCGCAGATGCGGCGGATCATGACCCTCAACCGCGTCGAGGAGGTCACCGCTGACATCGTTCAGGCCGCGCGCGATTGCCTCGTCATCGGACCCGGCAACTGACAAATAGCGCGATCAGAACGCCGCCATTTAGCGCGAGCGTTTACACAGGATAAGATCCATACCGTTTCCGGAACCACTTTCTTGTTTCCTCTTCGAAATTGGACTGTGCTGATGAGTTTGAGCGATGGTGGCTTCGCTCATACACTACGCGCTACCAGGCCCCTGCCCGTTTCTTAGGCTTAACGTTGTAGCTCAAGACCCCGGGGGCTCAGCCTCCCTTCTCCGGTTCTTGCCGCTGCGCAAATCCCTCGATCTACCTGCCGCCGTCGTGTGGTCGCACGGCATCATCCAAAGACCTATTTAGGCCGTCATGACTAGCCAATCTTCGCCATAAGGCGCCCCGCCGCCCCCTGCTCTGCCGCGAGATTGCGATTATAAGCGAGCGGCATCCGCGGCGACTTCCACCGCAGCGCGTCCATGATGCCGGCCAAATCCTCCCCGCTGGCGAACAGGTCCTGATTGAGCCCGATCCGCGTCGAGTGCGCACTGATCCCCTTCAGCAACCGCGCCAGATCGTCCGCCGTCAAATCGGGCAGCGCGCCACGGTCGAACGCGCGGCCGATGATCGACCGAAAGATTGGTCCGATCGAGCCCGGGTGCAGCGCCACGGTGCCGATGTCATATTCGACGCGCGCCTTCACCGCCGGCTTGGACAGCGTCTTGCGCAGATCCCACGTCTCCCGGCCCGAGATGCTGTCGATCGGCCGACCGCGCACGGCTGCCCGCGCCTTGTAGCGCCGCACCTGCACCCGCCGGAACAGCGGCCCTGTCGTGATCCCCGCCGCTTCGGTCCACGCCGCGATCGCCGCGACGGTGCGCGGGCTGAGGTAGGCGGTCGCCCCCTCCCCGTCTTGATCGCCCTTATGACGCAGAATCTGCAGCAGCCGCGCTTCGGGATCGATCGCCTCCTCAATATGCTCAATGGCGACCGCCACCAGTTCGGAGGCGCGCAGCCCGGTGTCATAAGCGGCCGATAGCAGCGCCCGATCACGCAGCCCCGGCAGATCCTCGCCACAACTCTCGAGCAGCGCGCGGATGTTGAGCCCCCGCGCCTTGTCGCGCTCGACGTCGCGCACCGGGCCCTTGAACCGCAGCGGCCGCGCCTGCTTCTGCGCAGCCCCCTTCTCGCGGCGCACCGTCTGGAGCCGCAGCTTCACCAGCGGCGCCGGCGTCGGATCCTTGAGCTCGAGCAGCTGGTGGATCTTGGCGATCGACGCCTTGTAGCGGGATAGCGAGGCCGGCCGGCTCCCCTTCCCGGCCCGCGCGTCGAGATAATCGGCCACGGTCTCGGGCGTGGCCGGCAGCGCGATCCGGTTGTTGCGCCTACACCACGCATCGAACGCTGTCGGACGCCAAAATAGAGCGCAATGGCGTGCAATG
>NZ_JBHLWK010000021.1:0-79175 GCF_042432915.1 Novosphingobium soli | reverse complement strand
GTTGGGGTCGAGGGTTCGAATCCCTTCGCCCGCTCCAGTCTTCTCTCCCAGGACAACGATCGCCCGGAACGCGGGATGCGCGGGCCCGTGCCGATGACGAGCCGGCGCCGCACCGGTCAGTCTCCGGCCACCGTCATGCCGTCCACCCGCACCGTCGGCACGTTGACCGCGCGATACCACTCCAGGTCGTTGGCGGGGGTGAGCTGCGCGAACATGGCGAGCAGGTTGCCCGCGACCGTGAATTCCGCCACTGGGCCCGCCAGCACGCCGTCGACGATCCGGAAGCCCGCGGCCCCGCGGCTGTAGTCACCGGTGACGCCGTTCACGCCCTGGCCGATCAGCTCGGTCACGTAGACGCCGTCGGCGATGTCGGCCATGAGCGCGGCCGGGGTGAGCTCTCCCGCGGCGAGGTGGACGTTGCCGGTGGTCACGCCCGGGGCGCCGCCGCCGTGGCGGGCGGCGTGGCCGGTGGGGGCCAGCCCGAGCTGCCGCGCCGAAGCGGAATCGAGCAGCCATCCGCTCAGGCGGCCGTCCTCGACCAGCGCGCGCGCGCGCGTGGCCAGGCCCTCGCCGTCGAACGGGCGCGATCGCAGGCCGCGCCGGATGTGGGGATCCTCGGCGATCAGGATGCCGGGCGCGAAGATCTGCGCCCCCAGCTTGTCCAGCAGGAAGCTGGAGCGGCGCGCCACCGCGCTGCCGGTGATGGCGCCCAGCAGGTGGCCCACCAGCGAGCCGGAGACGCGCGGGTCGAACACGACCGGCATGGCGCCGCTCTTCATGCGGCCGGGGTTGAGCTTGGCGGCCGCGCGCTCGCCCGCCAGGCGGCCGATCTCCGCGGGCGAGGGCAGGTCGGCGCCGTGGTGGGCGCTGCGCCAGGCGTTGTCGCGCTGCTTGGCCGCGCCCTCGCCCGCAACCACGGAGGCGCTGAGCGAATGGTTGGTGGACCCGTAGGCCCCCGAAAAGCCGTGGCTGGTCGCCAGCGCGAAGACGCCTTGCCCCGCGCTCGCCGTCGCGCCGTCGGAGTTGGACACGCCGGGCACCGCCCGTGCGGCGTCCTCGGCTTCGAGAGCCATGGCCCGCAGCGCCTCGGGTGAGGGCTCGGACGGGTCGACGAGGTCGAGCTCGGGCCCGGCGGCGGTCGTCAGCAGGTCCTGCGGCGCCAGCCCCGCATAGGCGTCCTCCGGCGCGGCGCGGGCCATGTCGATGGCGCGCGCGGCGAGCTCGTCGAGCGCGGCGAGCGACAGGTCGGACGATCCGATGCTGGCCGAACGGCGGCCGGCGAAGACGCGCAGCGCGATGTGCTCGCTTTCGGACCGCTCGACGTCCTCCAGCTTGCCGAGGCGCACCTGGATGCCCTCGGAGGCGCTGGCGCCATAGACCGCGTCGGCGGCGTCCGCTCCGGCGCGGCGCGCGCGCTCCACCAGATCGAGCGCGCGCTCCCTGGCCTGGTCCGGATTGAGCATCGTGCCTGTGAACTCCCGAGTGCCTCTACGCGCGCAGCCCTAGTCGGCACGAACGCGCAGGGCAAACCCGAGTTGCAGGGAGGGCAGGATACCGGGGGCGGGGTGCGCGCTCAGGCGAAGGCGATGGCCAGGCCCTTGAACAGCGCGGTGAGTGCGAAGGGAAGGCCGATGGCCAGCGCCCACAGCCCGAGCCGGTCGCGCCGGTAATAGGGCGCCAGGGCCGGGTCGTGGGCCTGCTCGTCGGTCAGCCGGTTCCAGCGTGATTCGAAGCGGCGGCAGGCCGGGATGATGGCGACCACCAGGATCACCAGCGCGAAGTAAGGCAGCAGCGATCCGCCTTCCGACTTGAGCGCACCGATCGTCACGAAGATCTGCAGCGCCGTATAGACCAGCAGGGCGTAAGCGATGTGGTCGCTCATCTTGCGGCGCCAGTCGATCACCGTCGTGCGGTGCCCGGCAAGGGGGTCCGGCCGCGACATGCCGGAGGTGGAACTGAGCGCGCGCTGATGCGCTCCATGGTCCGTCATCCTGTCCATCAGGGCGATCTCCTCGTCCTCTTTTTTCCCCGGAAGTAGATCACTGAATCATGTTCATGGCAAGTTCAGTTCCGTCTTTTGCAAGTGCGAAGGCGCTTCGCGGCCGCCGCGACGCGACAGCTCGGGTCTCCTCCAATGCCGCGCCTAGGCGGAATTGCCGGCTTGCGGTGCCATGCTCGCCTGCGTTAAGCCCGGCCCGATGACCGCACGCACCGATCACCCGCAGGAGCACGCCACCAGCGCCACGGATTCGGCGCTCCTTGCCGAGAACGGCGGACTCGAAGTGATCTCGATCGCCAAGAGCTACGACAAGCGTGCGGTGCTCACCGACATCTCGCTCTCGGTCGCCAAGGGCGAGGTCCTCGGCCTGCTCGGCCCCAACGGCGCGGGCAAGACCACCTGCTTCTATTCGATCATGGGACTGGTGCGGCCGGACTCCGGGCGAATCCTGATGGACGGCGTCGACGTCACCCGGCTCCCCATGTACCGCCGCGCGATCCTCGGCCTGGGCTACCTGCCCCAGGAAACCTCGATCTTCCGCGGGCTGACGGTGGAGCAGAACATCGCCGCGGTGCTCGAGCTCAACGAGCCGGACCGCGACGTGCGCCGGGCCGAGCTGGACCGCCTGCTCGACGAGTTCGGGCTCACGCGGCTGCGCTCCAGCCCGGCGATGGCGCTGTCGGGCGGCGAGCGCCGGCGGTGCGAGATTGCGCGCGCCCTGGCCGCCAAGCCGTCGATCATGCTGCTGGACGAACCCTTCGCCGGCATCGACCCGCTCTCGATCTCGGACATCCGCGACCTGGTGCGCGACCTCAAGACGCGCGGCATCGGCGTGCTCATCACCGACCACAACGTGCGCGAGACGCTCGACATCGTCGATCGGGCCTGCATCATCTACGGCGGCCAGGTGCTCTTCGCCGGCAGCCCCGAGGCGCTCGTCGCGGACGAGAACGTCCGCCGGCTCTACCTGGGCGAAGGCTTCACGCTGTGATCCTCAAGGGCGCTCGGAGTGCCGGTGCTTCGACACGCGCAGCACGCGGGGGCGCGGGGATGGAGGTCCTTGGCCCGCTCGTCCTGAGCTTGTCGAAGGATCATCGCACGAGCGCCTGAGCCATGGCTCTGGGGCCACGCCTGGATCTCAGGCAGAGCCAGTCGCTGGTGATGACGCCGCAGCTCCAGCAGGCGATCAAGCTGCTGGCGCTGTCCAACCTGGAAATCGAGACCTTCATCGGCGAGGCGCTGGAGGGCAACCCCCTGCTCGACGTGGGCGGGCCGGCGCCGTCCGGTGACGCGGGAGAGCTGCCGCCCGACGCTGCCGCACCGCGCAGCACGGCGCTCGAAACCTCGGGTGTCGACCGCCTGATGGGCGAGGGGCACGCCGCCGTCGACCGGCCGCTCGACATCGATCCCGCCGCGCTCGACAGCGACCGCGACACCGGCGATGGCCAGCGGCGGGAAGATGCAGGCTGGGACGATGCCGGCTGGGACGATGCCGGCTGGGGCGCCGGGCTGCGCGCCGGCGCCGCGGAGGAGGGGCCGGCGATCGAGCAGCGGGCAGCGCTGGCCGGCACACTGGCCGAGCATCTGGAGGCGCAGATCGGCGCCGCGGCGCGCGACCCGCTGACCGCCGGCGTGGCGCATTACATCGTCGGCCAGCTTGACGAGGCCGGCTACCTGCCGGTGAGCCTGGCCGAGCTGGCAGGCGACCTTGGCCTGGCGCTGGCGGACGTGGAGGCCGGCCTGGCGCTGGTACAGTCGCTCGATCCCACCGGCGTGGGCGCGCGCACGCTTTCGGAATGCATCGCGCTGCAGGCACGGGAGGCGGATCGTCACGACCCGGCGATGGCGAAGATGATCGACAACCTCGATCTCCTGGCGCGCGGCGAGATCGCCCGGCTCAAGCGCCTCTGCGGCGTCGATGACGAAGACTTCGCCGAGATGCTCGCCGAGCTGCGCGGCTACGATCCCAAGCCCGGGCTGCGCTTCGGCGGGGAGCCCGGAAGCGCCGTCACGCCCGACGTCCTGGTGGCGCCGCGCAGCGACGGCGGCTGGGACATCGCGCTCAACCAGGCGACGTTGCCGCGGCTGATCGTCAATCGCGGCTATTACGTGGAGCTCAGGGGCGCGTGCGACGACAAGGCCTCGCGCGCCTGGCTCTCGGACAAGCTGGCCGATGCCAACTGGCTCATCAAGGCGCTGGACCAGCGGCAGAAGACCATCCTCAAGGTCGCGGCCGAGCTGGTGAAGCAGCAGGACGGCTTCTTTCGCCACGGCGTCTCGCAGCTTCGCCCGCTGACGCTGCGGACGGTGGCGGAGGCGATCGGCATGCACGAATCGACCGTCAGCCGCGTCACCTCCAACAAGTTCCTGCACTGCCCCCGCGGCACTTACGAGCTGAAGTACTTCTTCGGATCGGGCGTCGCCTCCGCGGATGGGGAGGGCGGCGCCTCCGCCGAAGCGGTCAAGGCCGCCATCCGCCAGCTGATCGAGGCCGAGGACCCGCGCGCGATCCTGTCCGACGACGCGCTTGTGGAACTGCTGAAGGCGCGGGGCTTCGAACTGGCGCGACGCACGGTGGCGAAGTACCGGGAGGCGATCGGCCTTGGCAGCTCGGTCCAGCGCCGACGCCAGAAAGCACTGGCGGGCGCGCGATGATGCTGCATCGCGGCGGGAACTCAGCATGCACATGATAAGCAAACTGCGTTAAATAATGGATGCCGAACGGGGAAAGTAATTCCCAAGTGGTTAGGTTGTGATACTCTCCTGTCATTGAAGGAGCCAGGCGGCGGCAACGCGCAGGTACATGGCCCGCAATAAGGAGAGGATGTCCATGTCTTACGTCGACAGGAATTCCGGCGGCGACAACGCTCGGCGCAACAAGGCGCTGACCGGCGGCGTCGTCGCTCTCATCCAGGGCGGGCTCGCGCTCGCGCTGGTCAACGGCCTGGCGGTGAACTTCTTCCCGCCCGACAAGCCGCGCCACCTGCCGACGCACCTCTATCCCACCCAGCCGATTCCGCCCGAGCTGGTCGAATCGGCCGAGCTGCCGCAGCAGCCGGCAACGCAGCAAGCGCAGCCCCGCGTGCCCGAGCGCAGGCTGGCGCTCGATCCCGATCCGGTCTTCACCGGTGTCGTAGTCGATCCCGTGCTGCCCACCGGCGGGGTCGAGGGCGGGCAGGACCTGGTGATCGAGCCGGTGCTGCCCAGCGACCCGCCGGCGCGCTTCGCGCCCAGGGCCGCGCGGCCCCGCGGCGATGCGGCGCGCTGGGTCACGACCGAGGATTATCCCACCGCGGACATTCGCGCCGGGCATACCGGCACCGTGCGATTCCGCCTGAGCATCGACGCTTCGGGTCGCGTCTCGGGCTGCACCGTCACCCAGTCGAGCGGCTTTCCCGGGCTGGATGCCGCGACCTGCCGCAACGTCGCCAAGCGCGCGCGATTCGACGCGGCGAGCGACGCCACGGGCGAAAAGGTCGGGGGCACGTACGAAGGGACCATCCGCTGGGTGATTCCGAACGACTGACGGCCCACGGCCGGCCTTCGGGGCGTTTTACGGGACTTCCCCCCTGACCCGAACCGATCCCGTCGGCCTCGCCCATCGCGCCACCCTGGCGCGGCTGACCTGTCCTTCCCGGTCCTGTCCCTCATGAGCGGCCGGGGAGGACCCTCTTTCGCACGGTGGGAATGCGCGGGAGGGAGAGGGAGAGGCGGGAACCGATCGGGCGACCCCTCGTTTAGAGGTCGTGTCCCCGGCCAAGGGCGGTCCGCAAGGGCCGCCCTTCTGCGTTGGCGCCCTTCTGCGTTGGCACCCTTCTGCGTTGGCAGCGGGCCTCGTTGGCGGCCTCCCTCGTGGCCGGCAGCGTCAGAGCAGCGAAAGCTGACCGTCGGCGGTGCGCGCGTCGTGCCCGGGCTGCGCCAGGGCCGAGAGCGTCAGGCCCATGAGCCGGATCGGCTGGGGCAGGGGCAACTGCTCCTGCAGCAGGGCATGGCCGAGCGCCGCGAACTCCGCCTTGCCGGACACGAAATGGGCCAGCGAGCGGGCGCGGGTGAGGGTCTGGAAATCGGCATAGCGCAGCTTCAGCGTCACCGTGCGCCCTTGCGCCTGCGCGCGTTCGATGCGCTCCCAGACCACGTCGACGATGTGGTCCATGGTCTCGCGCAGCACCTGCGGATCCTCGATGTTCTCGAAGAAGGTGCGCTCGCCGCCCACCGACTTGCGCGGGCGGTCCGCCCGGACGCGCCGCAGGTCCACTCCGCGGGCGGCGCGGAACAGGTATTCGGCGAAGCTGCCGAAGTGCGCGCGCAGGAAGGCGAGATCCCGGGCGGCGAGGTCCGCCCCGGTCTCGATGCCCAGCCGCGCCATCTTCTCGGCGCCGCGCGGCCCGACCCCGTGGAAGCGGCGGACCGGCAGGCTGGCCACGAAGGCCGCGCCCTCGCCGGGCCGGATGACGCACAGGCCGTCGGGCTTGTTCTGGTCGCTGGCGAGCTTGGCCAGGAACTTGTTGTACGAGACGCCGGCGCTGGCGGTGAGCTGCGTCTCTGCACGGATGCGCTGGCGGATCTCCTGCGCGATGCGGGTGGCGGAGCCGATGCCCTTGATGTCCGCGGTGACGTCGAGATAGGCCTCGTCGAGCGAGAGCGGCTCGACGTGGGGGGTGTAGTCGAGGAAGATGGCGCGGATCTGCTGGCTGACCGCGCGGTAGACCTCGAAGCGCGGCTTGCGGAAGACGAGCTCCGGGCAGAGCCGGAGCGCCCGTCCCGAGGGCATGGCCGACCGCACGCCGAATCGGCGCGCCTCGTAGCTGGCCGCCGCCACCACCCCGCGTCCGGAGGAGCCCCCCACCGCCACCGGCAGTCCGCGCAGGGCAGGATCGTCGCGCTGCTCCACGCTCGCGTAGAAGGCGTCCATGTCGACATGGATGATCTTGCGCAGGCCGGCCGCTTCCTCATCCTCGGTCCCGGCATGATCGTCCTGTGGCGGCATGCCTGCCCTATACGCTCCCCGGCGGCAAAAGCGCCACAGGCGGCGTAATAGGACTGGCGGAATATGGCCATCTGCGGCATGGCGCCTGACGATGCATTCCCCCGATGCCAGACCCGCCCAGTTCCCGATGAAGGAACTGGAATTCGTTGCCATGATGGCGTCGTTCCAGGCGCTCCAGGCGCTGGCGATCGACGTCATGCTGCCGGCGCTGGGCGCGATCAGCCGCGACCTCAGGCTGGAGGACCCCAACCAGCGGCAGCTCATCATCGGCGTGTTCCTGATCTGCTCGGGCCTGGGCTCGCTATTCCCCGGGGCGCTGGCGGACCGCTTCGGGCGCCGGACCGTGGTCCTGTGCGCGATCGCGGCCTACGTGCTGCTCTCCGTCGTGTGCGCGGTGGCGGCCAGCTTCGAGCTGCTGCTGATCTCGCGCGGGGTGATGGGGCTGGTCACCTCGGCGATGATGGTGATGCCCATGACCATCCTGCGCGACCGCTTCGAGGGGGACCGCATGGCGCGCACCCAGTCGCTAGTGGCGATGACCTTCATGGTGGTGCCTATGATCGCGCCGATGCTGGGCCAGTCGGTGCTGCTGTTCGCCGGGTGGCGCTGGATCTTCGGGATCATGGGCGGGCTGGCCGCAGCGGTCTTCGCCTGGGCCTGGATCCGCCTGCCCGAGACGCTCGACCCGCGCTTCCGCCAGCCGGTGAAGCTGGGTGTGATCGCCGGCAACATGGCGCTCGCCCTGCGCGAGCGCGCCGCCTTCGGCTACTTCCTGGGCGCGGCCTTCGTGCAGGGGGCGCTGTTCGGCTACCTCAACAGCGCGCAGCAGCTGGTGGGCGAGCACTTCGGGGCCGGAACGTGGTTCCCGGTGATCTTCGGGGGCATGGCGCTCGTCATGGCGAGCACCAACTTCATGAACGCGCGCATCGTCGAGCGGTTCGGGGCGCGCCGCGTCTCGCACGCCGCGCTGCTGTTCTACATCGTCCTGGCCGCGGTCCACCTGGTGCTGGCGTTTAGGGGCGAGGACCTGTGGACCTTCCTGCCGCTGATGACGCTCAGCATGTGCATGATGAGCTTCCTGGGCTCGAACTTCCAGGCCATCTCGCTCCAGCCCTTCGCGCGGATCGCGGGCGCGGCGGCCTCGGTGATGGCGTTCGTGCGCGTCGTGCTAGGCGCGGTGCTGGGCTCGCTGATCGGGCAGGCCTACGACGGGACCGCGCGGGTGGTGGTCGGCGGCATGGTGGCCTGCGGGCTCGTCGCGCTGCTGCTGGTGCTCTATTCGGAGCGGGGACGGCTGTTCCGGCGCGTCAACCCGCCCGAGTACTACCGCAACGCGCCTCCGCCCGTGGGGCACTGAGGCGCGCGGCGGCAAGACCGCGGCGGCAGGACCGCGGCGCCAGAATTGCGGCGGGACTAGACCCTGCGGCCGCGGAACAGCTGGATCAGGCCGACGATGATGGCGATCACCAGCAGCAGGTGGATCAGCCCGGTCGAGACCTTGAACACGACCAACCCGAGCAGCCAGAGCACGAAGAGAATGGCGGCGATTGTGAAGAGCATTGCGGTTTCTCCCGAGGTATGTCCCCGGAGGAACGCGCCGGGCGCCGAGAGGCTCCCGAGCGTGTTGCTGGATTGTTACGCGGCCTAGCGGCGCGCCATCGCCGCCAGCTCGCGGCGGGAGGGCGCGGGCTTGGCCGCGGCGGCCGGCTGGCCCCGCGCCTGCCCCAGCGCCTTGAGCACCATTGCCAGCTTGGCCCCCGCGCCGACGCGCACCCGGTGGTCCCAGGCATGCGCGCCGCGGCGCTCCACCTCGCGGGCGATGCCGCCGTAGATCTCCGCGGCCGAGAGCACGGCCCAGCGCTGGCGGAAGGCGAGGCGGCCGGCGCCCACCCGGGCCGAGGCCTCGTAGGCGCGCGCCATCGCGCAGGCCCGCGCCACCAGCGGCACCAGGGCGTGGCGGTAGTGCGGCTTGGTAACCTCGCCCGGGGGAATGTCCGCTTCGGCCAGCCACTCCTGCGGCAGGTAGCAGCGCCCGTTGGCGTCGTCCTCCCAGACGTCGCGCACGATGTTGCCGAGCTGGAACGCGAGCCCGAGGTCGCAGGCCCGGTCGAGCGTGTCCTCGTCTTCCGCGGGCACGCCCATCACCGCGGCCATCATCACGCCCACCGCCCCGGCCACGTGGTAGCAGTAGCGCAGCAGGTCCGCCTCGGTGCGCGGGCGCCAGTCGGCCGCGTCGAGCGCGAAGCCGGCGAGCACGTCCTCCACCATCGGGCGGGTCACCGGGGTTTCGCGCATCAGCACGGCTAGTGCGTCGAAGGCCGGGGAGCCGGTCTCCTCGCCGGCCATCGCCAGTTCGGTCAGAGTGCGGATCGTCGCCAGCCGCGATTCGGCGTCGAGCCGCGTGCCCAGCGGCCGCGGAGCGGCGGCCCGGCCGTGGTCCTGCTCGTCGGCGATGTCGTCGCAGGCGCGGCACCAGGCGTAGAGCAGCCAGACGCGCTCGCGCGTCGTGCGGTCGAACAGGCGGCTGGCCGCGGCGAAGCTCTTAGAGCCCTTGCGGATCGACTCCCGGGCGGCGGAAACGAGGGCGGCGCGGTCGGGCTGCGCAGGGCTCATGCGACCGGGCGCCGCGGCGGCCTGCCGGTGGCGCAGGAACGGCTCACAGCGTGCTCGGATCCATGCGCACGATCGGCACCACCGGCTGGTAGGCGCGCATGCGCGCGAGCAGCGGGTCGAGCTGCGTGTCGTCCATGATGATGCCCTGGTGCGCCGGGCGCACGAAGCCGACTTCGGCCATGTGGCGGTTGAAGGCGAGCAGGCCGTCGTAGAAGCCGAAGGCGTTGAGAATGCCCACCGGCTTGCTGTGATAGCCCAGCTGCGACCAGCTCACCGCTTCCCACAGCTCGTCCATGGTGCCGACCCCGCCCGGCAGCACCAGGAAGCCGTCGGACAGGCGCGTGAACTCGGCCTTGCGCTCGTGCATGGTGCCCACGATGGTGAGCTCGCAGTCGTAGTTGGCCACTTCGCCGCCGCGGCCCTGGCCGCCGACGAGTGCCTCGGGGATCACGCCGATGACTTCGCCCCCGGCCAGCAGCGCCGCCCCTGCGACGGCGCCCATCAAGCCGAGCCGGCCGCCGCCGTAGACCACGCCGATGCCCTGCTGCGCCAGCGCGGTACCGACGTCGCGGGCGAGCTCGATGTAGCGCGGATCGGCGGGAGTGGCGGAACCGCAATAGACGGCGAGACGCTTCATGTCAGTGGGATACCTTGATGTTGACGTGCGCCCCGTCCGGCAGATCGCGCGTCTGCCGGGCAAGGTCGCCGGTAAGATGGATCAGCTCGACGAGGTCGATCCTGACGAGGTTCTCGGGCGCATAGTCGCCTGCGAGCAGCGCGGGAAGCGCCAGGCTGAAGACTTCGCCGGGCGCCGGCGGGCCGAGCCGCGCCGCGGCCGCATCGACCAGCGCGTCGGCACGCCAGATCACCTGCGTCTCCTCGCGCGCCATGTGCGCGCGCGCCGCGGCCTCGTCGCCCAGCCGGGCGACGCTGCCGAGTTCGGGATCGAGGTAGTGGAAGGTCCCGGCGCCGTCGGTCACCAGCATGTGCCCCATCAGGCTATGCGCGACCACTTCCGCGAAAGCGACCCCGGTCCAGCCCCAGGCGGCATTGAGTGCGTTGACCGCGCGGCTCACCGCAGGTCGTCCAGCATCAGCTTGGCGGTCGCCTTGGCGCTGCCGACGACGCCGGGGATGCCCGCCCCCGGGTGGGTCCCTGCGCCCACGAGGTAGAGGTTCTTCAGCTTGTCGTCGCGGTTGTGGCCGCGGAAGAAGGCGCTCTGCGTCAGCAGGGGCTCCAGGCTGAAGGCATTGCCCTTCCAGGCGCCAAGGTCCGCCTCGAAGTCCGGCGGCGCGTAGTGGAAGCGGGTGACGATGCGGTCCTCGATGTCGGGGATCAGCCGGCGGCCGACCTCGGCCAGCACCCGTCGCTCCAGGACCGGGCCGACTTCGGCCCAGTCGATCGGCAGCTTGCCCATGTGGGCCACGGGCACCAGCGCGTAGAAGGTGCTCTTGCCCGCCGGCGCCATCGAGGGATCGGTGACGGTGGGATGATGCAGGTAGATCGAGAAGTCGCGCGGCAGCACGCCGTTCTCGAAGATGTCGTCCAGCAGCCCCTGGTAGCGCGGTCCGAACAGGATCGTGTGGTGGGGAATGCCCGGCCAGGTCCCCTCCACTCCGAAATGCACCACGAAGAGGCTGGGCGAGAAGCGCTTGCGCGCCAGGCGGGCGGCCATCTGCTTGCCGCGGATGGTCTCTCCCAGGAGCTGCGAATAGGTGTGCATCAGGTCGCCGTTGGAGGCGACGGCGTCGAACCGCTCGCGCCAGCCGCTCGCGCACTCGACCTCGCTCACCTGGTCGCCCACGGTGTGGATCCGCACGGCCTTGTCGCCGGTCCGCAGCGTGCCGCCGAGCCGCTGGAACAGCGCCGCCATGCCCTGCGCGAGGCGGTTGGTGCCGCCCTTGGTCCACCAGACCCCGCCGTCCTTCTCCAGCTTGTGGATCAGCGCGTAGATGGCGCTGGTGCTCATCGGGTTGCCGCCGACCAGCAGCGTGTGGAACGAGAGCGCCTGGCGCAGGCGCTCGTCCTTCACAAAGTGGGAGACCATCGAATAGACCGAGCGCCAGGCCTGGTAGCGGGCCAGCGCGGGTGCCGCCTTGATCATGCTGGAGAAGTCGAGGAACGCCTCGTGCCCCAGCTTGACGTACCCTTCTTGCCAGACCCCGGCGGAGTAGCGTTCGAACTCCTCGTAGCCGGCGAGGTCGTCGGGTGCCACGCGGGCGATCTCCCGGCGCAGCGCGCCTTCGTCGTTCGAGTAGTCGAAGGTGGTGCCGTCGGTCCAGTTGAGGCGGTAGAAGGGGAAGACCGGCATCAGCGTGACGTCGTCGGCGATATCGTGGCCGGACAGCGCCCAGAGTTCGCGCAGGCAGTCCGGGTCGGTGACGACGGTCGGCCCGGCATCGAAGGTGAAGCCCTCCCGCTCCCACACGTAGGCGCGCCCGCCCACCTTCTCGCGCCCTTCGATCAGCGTCGTGGCGATGCCCGCACTCTGCAGGCGCACCGCGAGCGCGAGGCCGCCGAAGCCGGCGCCGATCACGCAGGCCCGCTTCACGGTCATAGGCCCCCCGCCGCGGCGAGATCGGCGAGCGGGCGTCCCTTTCCGGCGAGGCTGGCGATGGCTGCGCCCACCGGCACGGGCGGGCGGCCGGCAAGGATCCGCGCCATGTCGAGCGGTGTGGAGCGGCCGGCGTAGAACCGCTCGATCAGGGCTTCGGGCAGGGCGTAGAAGCGCGCCAGCATGCGCCAGCGTTGCGGGCCCTCGGCGGCACCGAAGAGCATCCGGCTCAACATGCGGTAGAAGCGCCTCTCGCGCCAGTGCTGTGCGGCCCAGTCATGACTGATCCTTCCTAGGCGCTCGGCCGAGAGATTGTCGAGAGTGGTGAGGTAGAGGGCGAATCTTACGGCATCGGGAATCGAGTAGGAGGTCAGCGGATGGACCAGCGCGGCGCGCACGCCGGCGCGGGGGAGCGCGCCGCCCTCGGCCCAGAAGCGGTCGAAGTCCCCTTGCGCGATCACCGGCAGCACGCCCGTCTCCTCGTAGTCGACGCGCTCCACGGTCCAGCCGGCGCGCGCCGCGTAGGCGTCGATCCGGTGCCGCAGCACCGGCAGGTCGAGATCGGGGGTGTCGGAATAGTAGGTGTCCTCGACGAAGACCTCGGTCGCGGAGAAGGGCAGGCAGTAGACGAAGCGGTAGCCGTCGATCTGCTCCACGGTGGCATCCATCACCACCGGCCCGGTCAGGCCATGCGGCGCGGAGAGGCAGAGCGCGCGCCCGGCGAACTTCTGCCAGCCGCCCGCCATGTGGGCCAGCCCATGGCTGCCGCGCGCGTCGATCACCGCACCGGCCGAGAAGCGCCGCCCGTCGGCGAGCACCAGGCCGCGCGCCTCGGCGGCGGCCACGTCCACCCCCGCCACGATGCGTTCTGGCGGCAGCACGGCGCGCACCGCGGCGTCGAGGCGCGCGCTGGTGATGCTGCGGTAGGGAGTGGTGAGTTGCCGCCGGAGGCCGGGAAAGCGCACCGAGTAGCCGTCCCAGCGCGCGGCGACGAGGGGATCGACCAGCGCCTCCCCGCCCCGCGGAAGGTCGCTGGCGAAGAACGACCAGACATGGCGCCCGCCCAGCCGCTCGCCCCGCTCGAAGATCGTGACCGACAGCTCGGGGCGGTGCGCCGCCATGGCCAGCGCGATCAGGCTCCCGGCGAGGCCGCCGCCCAGGATCGCGATGTCGGTGAAGGCTTGAGGGCCGCTGTCGCGCTGTGCTTGCTGCATCGCGGTCCGTTTAGGGGCTGCGAACGATTGCCGCAACTTGGCAGGTTCCCCGCTTTGCGGCATGTTCGTGACGATGACAGGGGAACTGACCATTTGCGACGCATCGCCGGGGGATGCGGGCGCAATAGCCGAGATCTATGCGCATTACGTGCTGGAGAGCACGGCGACGTTCGAGACCGAGCCGCCCGACGAGGCGGAATCGGCGCGCCGCATGCGCGAACTGGCCGAGGGCGGCTATCCCTTCCTGGTCATGCGCGACGGCCCGGGCGGCAGCGGCCGGGTGCTCGGCTTCGGCTTCGCGCACCGCTATGGCCCGCGCGTGGGCTATCGCTACAGTGTCGAGACGACGATCTACGTGCGGGCCGACAGCCTGGGTCGCGGGATCGGCAGCCGGCTGCTGCAGGCCCTGCTGTCAGAATGCGAGCGGCGCGGTTTCCGCCAGGCCTTCGCCGTCATCGCCGCGTCCGAGCCGGCCTCGGTGGTGCTCCACGCCCGGGCCGGATACCTGCCCGTGGGCACGCTCGCGGGGGCGGGCTGGAAGCACGGCCAGTGGATCGACGTGTTCCTGATGCAGCGCAAGCTTGGCCCGGGCAACGAGACCCTGCCCGCCTGACCGCGCCGAACCCGGTCCCTGCAACTGCGGCGCGCTTCGAGCGTTGCGCGCGAAACAACAGGGAAAGTACATGCGGATGCGCCTGCTCAAATCGTTCCTCGCCCTCGGTGCCGTGGCCTGCGCCGTCCCCGCCGCGGCGCAGGAGGCTCCTGCCGAATCGGTCTTCGATGGAGACCACATCACCGTCGGCGTCGGCGGTGTCTACAACCCGAGCTACCGGGGCTCGGACGACTACGTGTTCTCGCCGATCCCGCTGGTGCGCGGCAAGGTCGCGGGGGTCGACATCAATCCGCGCATCTCGGGCGTGGCGCTGGACTTCGTGCCCGACAACCGCGATTCCCGCATCGGCCTGTCGCTGGGCCCGGTGGCGAGCGTCACCTTCAACCGCAACCGCCAGATCAAGGACGACGTGGTCAAGGCGGCGGGCAAGCTGGACACCGCGATCGAGCTGGGCGTGAGCGGGGGTATCACCGGCTACAAGCTGCTCAATGACTACGATTCGCTGTCGTTCTCGGTCGACGTGAAGTGGGACGTCAACGGCGCCTACAAGGGCATGGTATGGGTGCCCAACATCTCCTATGCGACCCCCCTCAGCCCCGCCGCTCTGGTCATGCTGAACGTGGGTGCCCGCCATGTCGACGACGACTACGCGGGCTACTACTACTCGGTAACTCCCGGCCAGAGCGCCGCGAGCGGCTTGCCCGTGTACGGGGCCAAGGGCGGCTGGGACAGCGCTAACGCCACGCTAATGGTGGCTTACGACCTCTCCGGCGACTTGCGCGACGGCGGCTTCGCCGCGTTCGGCGGCCTCAACTACACCCGCATGCTGAACGATGGCGAGGACTCTCCCTTCACCGCGATCCGCGGCGACGCCGACCAGTGGAGCGTCGGCGCCGGCATCGCCTACACCTTCTGAACCGCGCGCTTCCTCCCGGTCAGGGCCGGGAGGAAGCCTCGGTATCGCTCTCGCCCGCCGCCGAGACGATGGCCTGCAGCGCTCGCATGTGCCCGGAAAAGGCCGCGCGGCCGCTGGCGGTGAAGCTGGCCCAGGTGCGCTGCCGCCCGTCCAGCGCTGCCTTCGTCAGGTGCACGTAGCCCGCCTCGACCAAGGCCGAGAGATGCTTGGACAGCACCGAATCCGACACCCGCGTGATCTCGCGCAGCCGCGCGAACTCGGCCTGCGAGGTCCGCGCGAGGACCGCAGCGATCTGCAGCCGGGCGGGCGGGTGCAGCACCACAAGCGATAATTTTCCAGATTGGAAAGTCAGCGACCGAGAACGCGTGCGACGCGCTCGCGCAGCGCCGGCAGCACTTCCGCTTCGAACCAGGGATGCTTCGCCATCCACAGCCGGCTGCGCCAGGCCGGATGGGGTAGGGGAAAGAAGCCCTCCGGCGCCTCGCGCCATCGCCGCACGGCCTCGGTGAGGTTGGGCGCGAACCCCTTGGGAAGGTAGCGCTTCTGCGCGTACTGCCCGACCAGCAGCGTCAGGCGGCGCTCCGGCAGCGCGGCGAGCAGCGACGCGTGCCAGCGCGGCGCGCACTCGGGGCGGGGCGGCTTGTCGCCGCCGCTCGCCTTGCCCGGGTAGCAGAAGCCCGAGGGCATCTGCGCGATCAGCTCGGTGTCGTAGAAGGTCGCCTTGTCCAGCCCCAGCCAGCCGCGCAGCCGATCCCCGCTATCGTCGTCCCAGCCGATGCCGCTGGCGTGGACCTTGCTCCCAGGCGCCTGTCCGATGATCAGCAGCCGCGCGCCGGGGCTCGCAGCGACGAACGGCCGCGGCTCGAAACCGAGCGCATCCGCGCACAGGCGGCAGGACCGGATCTCTGTGAGCAGGGTGGCGAGGGGCGCGGTCATGTCCCTTGCAGATGGCGTTCGCTTCGCGCCTCCGCAAGGCGCGGGCGTTTCCTCGCAAAGCTCGCCGCTCGCCTCAACGCGCCCGGAGTTCCTCCATCAGCGACGAGGAGTAAGGTGCCACCAATCCCTGCGCCCGGTCCCATCCCCCGTTGAGCCACAGCGCCCAGGCGGCGGGGTCGGGCGGCAGGATTACCGGCATGGTCTCCCGGCCCTCGGCCCGCAGAGCGGCGTTCGCCTCGCAGGCGAGCAGGGCGAACGAGGGTATCTCGCTGTCCTTCCACACCGCGGCCATCGCGAAGACGGGCTGGTCGGTGCAGCCGAACCAGGCCTGCCGCCGTTTCCCGTCGACCGCAGAGGCGCGGCTCCAGGCCATGAAGGCCGTCGCGGGGGCGAGGCAGCGGAACTCGCTGTTGCGCAAGTTGCCGATCCAGAACGGGCTCTCGAGATTGCGCACGGTGAGGATCCCGCGCTCCTCGAGGACGGAGGGCGGCGGGGGCACGCCCCACAGGCGCGGGATCAACCGGCGCGGCGCACGGTGCTGCGGCCGCGGACCGGCGATGGCTTCGCGCCCGGCCGTTATCACGGGTGCGAACTGCCCCGGCGCGATATAGCCGCCCGACCACGGGTCACTGCCCGCCTGCGCCCCGAAGCTGCGGGCCACGTCCAGGGCGGCTGCGTCGAGGCGATAGAGCACGGTCATCGGCCAAGCCCCTAGACCTGCGCTGCCAGGCCGTCTATCATTCGCCCGACCCCCGGGGAGCCAGCAGGGCTGAGAGTTGTGGGTATGCTCCACAAGACCCGTCGAACCTGAACCCGTTAGCACGGGCGGAGGGAGTGGAGCGCCGCCTTGAGGATTTCAGGCCGGTAGTCCGCCTCCTTTCCGCCCCCAGGAGAGAGAAGCGCACCATGGCCGACATCAACTCCAAGCTCGAGATCGGTGTCACCACCGGTCCGATCCGCGGAAGCCGCAAGATCCACGTCGGCCCGCTGGGCGTCGCCATGCGCGAGATCCACCTGGAACCCGGCAGCGGCGAAGCGCCGGTGCGCGTCTACGATACCTCCGGCCCCTACACCGATCCCGAGGCGACGATCGACATCTCCGCCGGCCTGGTGGCCAAGCGACGCGCATGGATCGTGGATCGCGGTGACGTCGAGGACTATGCCGGCCGCGAGGTGAAGCCCGAGGACAACGGCCTCAAGGGGCCGGACCGCTCGGCCGGCGTCCCGGCCTTTCCGAACGTCGTCAGGCGCCCGCTGCGGGCGAAGCCCGGCGCCAACGTCAGCCAGATGCACTACGCCCGGCGCGGCATCATCACGCCCGAGATGGAATACGTGGCCGAGCGCGAGAACCTTGGCCGCGCGATGTTGAAGGACCACGTGCGCGACGGGCAGGACTGGGGCGCGTCGATCCCCGACTACGTGACGCCTGAGTTCGTGCGCGACGAAGTGGCTCGCGGTCGCGCCATCATCCCCAGCAACATCAACCACCCCGAAAGCGAGCCGATGGCGATCGGCCGCAATTTCCTGGTGAAGATCAACGCCAACATCGGCAACTCCGCGGTCGCTTCGGACGTGGCGAGCGAGGTCGACAAGATGGTCTGGTCGATCCGCTGGGGCGCCGACACCGTCATGGACCTGTCCACCGGTCGCAACATCCATGACACGCGTGAATGGATCATCCGCAACTCGCCCGTGCCGATCGGCACGGTTCCGATCTACCAGGCGCTGGAGAAGGTGGGCGGCATCGCCGAGGACCTGACCTGGGAAGTCTTTCGCGACACCCTGATCGAGCAGGCCGAACAGGGGGTGGACTACTTCACCATCCATGCCGGCGTGCGCCTGCCCTACGTGCCGCTTGCCGCCAAGCGCGTGACCGGCATCGTCAGCCGCGGCGGCTCGATCATGGCCAAGTGGTGCCTGGCGCACCACAAGGAGTCGTTCCTTTACGAGCGCTTCGACGAGATCACCGAGATCATGAAGGCCTACGACGTCGCCTATTCGCTAGGCGATGGCCTGCGCCCCGGCTCGATCGCCGACGCCAACGACGAGGCGCAGTTCGCCGAGCTCTACACGCTGGGCGAACTGACCAAGCGCGCCTGGGCGCAGGACGTGCAGGTGATGATCGAGGGGCCGGGCCACGTGCCGATGCACAAGGTCAAGGAGAACATGGAGAAGCAGCTCCAGGCCTGCGGCGAGGCGCCGTTCTACACCCTCGGGCCGCTCGTCACCGACATTGCGCCCGGCTACGATCATATCACCAGCGGCATCGGCGCGGCCATGATCGGGTGGTACGGCACGGCGATGCTCTGCTACGTCACGCCCAAGGAGCACCTCGGCCTGCCCGACCGCGACGACGTGAAGGTGGGCGTGGTCACCTACAAGCTGGCCGCCCACGCCGCCGACCTCGCCAAGGGGCACCCCGCGGCGAAAGTCCGCGACGACGCGCTCAGCCGCGCGCGTTTCGAGTTCCGCTGGCGGGACCAGTTCAACCTGTCGCTCGATCCCGACACGGCGGAGCAGTACCACGACCAGACCCTGCCCGCGGAAGGCGCCAAGTCGGCGCACTTCTGCTCGATGTGCGGGCCCAAGTTCTGCTCGATGAAGATCACGCAGGAGGTGCGTGAGTTCGCCGCGAAGCAGAACCAGCCGGTGGAGACCTTCGTCGCGGCCGAGGATGCCGAGGCGGGCATGGCCGAGATGAGCAAGGTGTTCAAGGAGAGCGGCAGCGAGCTGTACATGGGCGCGGGCGGTCGCGAGCACGACTGAGCGCTGCAGACCCGTGGCGGGGCATCCGCCACGGGCTGACCCGCAAGGACGGGAACCGTGCTTGCGGGTCGGCCTGGCAGGAAAAATGCGGAGACCGTGCCTTCGCGCAAGGACCGCAGCCTGCTAGGGTGGCCTCCGAGCAGGGCTCAGGAGAATACATGCCACGCAATCCCGCTGCCGATTGGATGAAGCTGGCGCACGACAGCTACTGGCTCTGGGCCGAGAGCATGGTGGTCGTGGGCATGCGCACCACCGACATGATGACCGGCCGCGGCAGCGACCGCGAGAATGCGCTGATGGTATCGGAAAAGGTGAAGGCCGCTGCCGAAGTGGGCATGATGTGGGCCACCGCAGGGCTCGCGGCGCCCGAGAGGAACGTCCACAAGGTTGTTCGGCACTACCGACGCAAGGTCGCGGCAAACCGCAGGCGGCTGGCGCGGCGCAGCTGATGGCGATCCACATCGGCATCGGCGGCTGGACCTACGAGCCCTGGCGCGAAACCTTCTACCCCCCTGGCCTGCCCAAGGCGCGCGAGCTGGCCTACGTGGGCGAGCATCTCACCGCCACCGAGGTCAACGCCACCTTCTACCGCCGCCAGAGCGCGGCCAGTTTCGCCAAGTGGCGCGATGCCGTGCCCGAGGGCTTCCGCTTCGCTCTCAAGGGGTCGCGGTACTGCACCAACCGCAAGGATTTGTCGGAAGCGGGCGAGAGCGTGGGCAACTTCATGGCGCAGGGCCTCGTCGAGCTGGGCGACAAGCTCGGGCCGATCAACTGGCAGCTCGCCGCCACCAAGGCGTTCGATGCCGACGAGATCGCCGCCTTTCTCGCGCTGCTGCCGCAGGCGCACGAAGGGTTGCGTCTGCGCCATGCCATCGAACCAAGGCATGGCAGCTTCGACGATCCGGCATTCTTCGCCTTGTGCCGCGAGGCCGGGGTTGCCGTCGTGCTCGCCGATTCCGCCAAGTACCCGGCGCTCCAGGCCCCGGAAGCCGAGGGCGGAGAGGCGCCCTTCGTCTATCTCCGTCTGCAGAACGCGCGCTCTCAACTGGAGCAGGGCTACCCACAAGCCGAGTTGGACGACTGGGCCCAGCGTCTGCGCGGCTATGCCGAGGCCGGGCGCGAGGTCTTCGCATTCTTCATCAATGGCGCGAAGGAGCGCGCGCCGGCCGCGGCGATGTCCTTGATCGGCCGTCTCGGAGGGTACTAGGCCGGATCCGGGTAACCGCAACTTCGCGCCTTTGCGCTCGTTGTCGCAGGATGAGACAGACTGCCGCTCTCGCCGCCGTTCTCCTGCTTCCGCTCGCCGCCTGCTCTTCGGAGAAGGCGGATCCCGACGCCGCCCGCTCTGCCACGCGCGTCGCGGAGGATCGTGCGCAGGCGGTCGTGACCGCGGAGGCGACGCGGGCGGCGTCCGCTTCCAGCGCCGCGCCTTCGTCGCCCGCAACGGCCACCGTGCTGGGCCTCGAAGGCCTGGGACCCTTGCGTGTGGGACAGCCGCTCCCCGGCGGCGGTCGGTGGGCGGCGCGGGGAGCGCAGGCGAGCGACACCTGCACCGAGGTCAGCTCGCCGGACTATCCCGGCGTCTACGCGATCGTCGTCGACGGCAAGGTCCGCCGGATCACGCTGGGCGCGCGCTCGAGCGTGAAGCTGGCAGAGGGTATTGGCGTGGGAGACAGCGAGGCGGAGGTGAAGGCGTGGTTCGCCGGCTTCCGCGAGGAAGGCCACAAGTACCATGACCCGCCCGCAAAGTACCTCACGGCCCCCAATGCAAGGCCGGGCGAATCGGCGCTGCGCTTCGAGATCGACGCCGACCGGCGGGTCGGGCTGATCCACGTGGGCGAGATGCCGGTGCTCGCCTATGTCGAGGGGTGCCTCTGATCGCGTCCCGGTCGCGGATCGCCTTCGTGGGTCTTTTCGCGGCGGCCGGTCACGGGCATGATCGTTTCCGATGAACCACTACCTGCTGATCTATCATCTCGCGCCCGACTACCTGGAGCGCCGTCCGGCATTACGCGCCGAACACCTGGACCTAGCGTGGGACGCTGCCGCAAGCGGCGAACTCCTGCTCGGAGGAGCGGTCGAGGACCCTCTCGACACGGCGATGCTGCTGTTCGCGGGAGAAGGGCCCGAGGTTGCCGAGCGCTTCGCGCGGGCGGACCCCTACGTTACTGCCGGCCTTGTCGAGCGGTGGCACGTCCGCCGCTGGGTCACGGTGGTGGGGGAGGGTGCTGCCGCGCCGGTGCGGGCTTGAGCGCCGCAGAGCTTGCCATCCGCGCGCGCCGGGCCGCCTTCAACCGGGCGATCGCCGAAGGTGACGCGGCGGCGATCGGGCCCATCCTCGCCACAGGCTGTGCCATGGTGACCGGCTCCGACAGTGCATTGATCGCTGGCCGACTGGCGCAAGTGAAGGTCTGGCGGCGCGAGTTCGCGCATGCGGAGCGGCTGGTCTATGTGCGCATGCCAGAGAGCGTGACGGTCTCGCCGGTAGAGCCGGTCGCCATGGAGCATGGACACTGGCAGGGCACGAAGGCCGACTCGGACGCGCCTCTCGCCTCGGGCGTCTATGCCGCGAAGTGGCGCCAAGTCGCTGGGGAGTGGGTGATCGAGGCGGAGATCTTCACCACCCTGGCTTGAAAGCGCCTGAAGCCTGCCCGCGCGGCACCGGGGCCGGCGCGTAAGCGGCGCGCGTTCCAGGCTTGTGCTACGAACCGTGCTCCGCGGCGAGCACGTCCCGCGCCGTATCCTGGGCCCGGCGTGCCGCCTCGGCTGCAGCTGCGTCGCGCGGGTCCATAGGCGGCTCCAGCGGCTCGGCGTCCTGCACCGCGGCTCCAAGCTCGTCCTGGGGCCAGGGTTCCACTTCGCGATAGCGCTCGCCGCCTTGGTCCTCATCCTCCCAGCGGCCGGGCGCACCGTACTCGGGTGCTGGATAGTCGCCGGCTTGCCGGGGTGGATCCGGGTTCCACTCGCGCTCGCCAAAGGGCCAGGCGGGCGATTGCAGGACCGTCAACCCTTCGTCGAGCCACGATCGCCCGGTCGGCGCCTCCTGCTGCGCAAGAGCGGACGCAGGTGCCGAGGGTGAGCCTTGCGTGTAGCTTCGCAGCGAGCCTGTGCTCAGGCTCGCGAACGCGGCGCCGGCGAGGCCGCCGACGATGAGCAACAGAGCCAGCTTTCCCGCCGTCATCGAGCCTCCAGTGCCATGCGACGCTGGTCTGCTCCCGGACGGCTGTCGGCGCGCTGAATGAACACAGAAAAAGGCGCCGTCCTCTTCAGGAGGACGGCGCCCGGTTCGACGCTGCTCAACCCGGGCGTTGGGAGAGGAGGATGCCCGGGGAGCCAGCGCGCGATTCAGTTGGCCCGATTACTCGCCAAGGCCGAGCTTGGCAGCTTCGGCAGTGGTGAACGAGACGTAGCGATTGTTGTAGGTCCCCGTGACGCGGCCGCCCTTGACGTAGAGGCGGAACGGCACGCCGGCCGAGGTGGCGCCGTCGATCACGGTGACCTTGCCCTTCTGCTCGGTGGTGTAGCTGTAGTTCACGCCTTCGTGCGAGAACGCGCGGCTGTCGTCGGCGTGTGCCGCGACGGGGGCGGTGAGGAGCGTTGCGGCCGTAGCGGCGAGAATGGTCTTGAACATGGCAAAATCCCTAGATCTGTGAGGCAGGAAAGTCGCCTCGGGCTGTTCTCTTGTGCAATGCAGCAAAAGCGGATTTGGCCAGAAAACGCAATTTCAATCCCGGAACCCTGTCGTGCATTTCATGCAACTGCGGTGCTGCCGATGCCGTTCTGGCCGGCATACGGCATCAGATATGATCGAGAGAGATTCACATCGGCGGCAAAGTCGTGTCTGGAAGGACCTGCTGCCGGGCACGGAAGCGGGAACAGCTTCCTGGCGAGTTGTCTTTCGTGCACAGTCATTCGGAACGATCGATCTCGAACCGAGTGCGCAGACAATGATCCCCCGCTTACTCCGATCCTCCGCCTTGCTCGCGAGCTTCGCACTTGCAGCATGCCATTCCGCTGCGGACCAGATGCCGGGCGACTCCGCGGATCATCGCCCCTGGCACGGCCTTCGCCCCGACGAGCAGGTGCGCTTCGTCGGCACCGAGCCGTTTTGGGGCGGAACGGCAGGGCCTGCGGGGCTGACTTATTCCACGCCCGAGAATCAGGCCGGTGAGACCGTGCCCGCGAGTCGCTTCGCCGGACGTGGCGGGCTGTCGTTCAGCGGGCAGCTGTCTTCCGGACCGGCCACTCTTGCGATCACGCCGGGCGCGTGCAGCGATGGCATGTCGGACTATCGCTATCCCTTCATCGTCACGCTGCACATCGGCGGCGAGATGCGCCGCGGCTGCGGCTGGACGGATCGCCAGCCGCGCACGGGGAAGTCGGGTTAGCCGCCGTCAGGCGTCCAGCGAGGCCTCGAGGGTGATCTCGCAGTTGAGCAGCTTGGAGATGGGGCATCCCGCCTTGGCTTCGGCGGCGATGCGCGCGAATTCGTCCTGGCTGATGCCGGGGATCGAGGCGGTGAGGGTAAGCGCGGAACGGGTGACCGCGAATCCCGCGCCGTCCTTGTCGAGCGTGACGGTGCAGCTGGTCTCGAGTGTGCCGTCGGCGTGACCAGCGCCGGCAAGCGCAAAGCTGGTCGCCATGGTGAAGCACGCCGCGTGCGCTGCGGCGATCAGCTCTTCGGGGTTGGTGCCCGGCTTTCCTTCGAATCGCGTGCCGAAGCCGTAGGGCTGTGCCGAAAGCACGCCCGAGCGCGTGGTGATGGAGCCCTTTCCTTCCTTCCCGAGGCCTTCGTAGCGGGCGGAAGCGGTATTGGTTGTCATGACTGATTCCTTTCGGCTGACGGGCTTGGCGACGGCGGCTGCGGCTTCGTCGCCGCACGTTCTTGCGCGCCTCTCCGCCGCGAGTCGAGCGATGCTAAGCTTCTTGAGGATTGTTCGCTTTGTCGAAACAATCGCCAGTGTTACGAATTGCTGACAGGAGGACGGTTCGCGCAGACGGGCCGCCCCGGGAAGAGGATGCTGGTCATGAAGCGATTCCTGACAGCGGCACAGGCAGCGCTCGTATTGCTCGCGACGGCGGCAGGAACGAGTTCCCTCAGTGCCCAGGACGAAAGTCCCGATACGGCGGCGATGACCGGCGCATACTACATGCGAGACAGCCTGGTGCCGCGCGCTGACGATCTAGCGCTGATCATGCGCAAGCCTGCGCTCTACGTCGCCAGCTTCAACGACGACATGGCGACCGTGGCCTACTCGCTGGAAAACGGACGCCTCGTCTATCGCGTGGTGGAAGGCGAGATCGACGATGCGGCGCGCGCGCAGATCGACCGCGCGCTGGTGCGGCTGCAGCGCAAGCTGGCGTGACCGAATAGAAGAAGAGAAGAGGTGGGGGAACAAGCACAGGGGGCGGCTGGGCCCCTGGCGCAGAGCCGAGGGGAGGGAGGAGCAAGGCGCGGCGACCGTGATCGCCGCGCCTTGTTCGTGGACCTCAGGCTCCCGGCAGGGATCGCGCGACCCGGCGGTCAGTCCTTGGCTTTCTGGCGAATGAGGCGCAGGTACGTGTCGGCGACCGTCTGGTTGATGGCATCCCAGCTGAACTCGACCGCGCGCGCAGAGCCTGCCTCCCCATGCCTGCGCCGCAGATCGGGATCGGTGATGTAGCTCTTCAGCGCCTCGGCGAACTGGTGCACCGCTCCTGGCGGCACCAGGCGGCCCGAGACACGATCGTCGACCAGGCTCTGGCTGCCTGTGGCGGCGGCCGCCACGACGGGCACCGCGCAGGCCATGGCCTCGAGCGTGACGTTGCCGAAGGTCTCTGTCACCGAGGGATTGAACAGAACGTCCATCGATGCAACGGCGCGGCCCAGGTCTTCGCCCTGCTGGAAGCCGACGAAGGAAGCGCCGGGAAGACGCGCCTCGAACCATTCGCGCGCCGGCCCCTCGCCGACCACCAGCACCTTGTGCGCAAGGCCGCGCCGGCGCAGTTCGTCGACCGTGTCGGAGAACACGTCGAGGCCCTTTTCCATCACCAGGCGGCCTAGGAAGCCGATCGCCATCTCGTGGTCGGCGATGCCGTGGCTGCGGCGCCAGGCAAGGTCACGCCGGCCCGGGTTGAACACCGCGTGGTCCACCCCGCGGGACCAGATCGAGACGTCGTAGTTCATCCGCTGCTGGCGCAGCAGCTGGGCCATGCTTTCCGATGGCGCGACCAGCGCGCTGCAGCGGCGGTAGAAGCGACGCAGCATCGCTTCGACCACCGGTTCGCCCCAGGCCATGTTGTAGTAGCGCAAGTAGGTCTCGAACCGGGTATGGACCGAGGCGAGCACCGGAATGCCGCGCCGGCGTGCCCAGCTCACGGCCTGGTGGCCGACGGGATCGGGGGATGAGACATGGACGACGTTGGGTGCGAACCGCGCGAGATCGCGCTGGGCCCGGCCGGCGATCGTCAGGGGTACGCGGTATTCGGGGCGGCCGGGGATCGGCAGCGAGCGGATCCCGACCAAGTCGCCGGTGGGCTCGAACGCCGGGCGGGCAACCACCGGCGCATAGACGCGTACGTGCGCGCCCTGGTCCAACAGATAGCCCACCAGCCGGTTCAACGCCTGGTTGGCGCCATCACGCACGTAGTTGTAGTTGCCCGAAAAGAGGGCGATCCGAAGGTCGGCAGTTTCCATGGTCGGCTGCCCCATAGCCCCGACCTCGGCTCTTGGCGAGGGTGCATCATGGCGCACCCGCGACGCGTTGCGAATGGCGGCCGGCCCAAGGGGCCGGCCGCCGAGGGATTAACGCTGCAGCCCGTCAGCGACGGCGATCGTATCGATCGTACCTGTCGTAGCGATCGCCACGCCGATCGTCGCGGCGATAGTGGTCGCGCCGGTCGCCCCGCCGCCAGTCGTCGCGGCCCCGGCTCCAACGGTTGCCGGACCAGCGGTCGCGCGACCACGACGAGTAGTAGCGATCGTAGTACCGGTCGCGATAGTACCGGTTCGGGGCGCCATCGTAGTAGTAGTAATAGCCGGGCCGATCCCGGACGGTGACGTAGCGCCGCGATCCCCAGTAGCCGCGGTCGTAGTAGTAGCGGTCGTCCCGATCCGCCAGCGCTGCTCCCAGTGCAAGACCGATGACTCCGGCACCGATGGCGATGGCCGCGGTGTCGTTGCCGCGGTCGTAGTACCGGTCGCGAGCCTGCGCCGGCGAGGTGGCGAGCAGCGCCGATGCGGACAGTGCCGCACCGAGGATGAACTTCTTTCCAATCGACTTCAGTTGATTCATGACTTTCGTCTCCCTTTCCGGGCCAACCGGGTAACGGCGGTTGCGGTGGGCACGTTGCCTCACAGGATTAACGCGGAGCACTGAACCGCAACTGAACCCGAGGTCCAGTGGGCCGGACGTGCGACAGGCCGACGCGAAGACGCCCGGCCAGGAGGAGGGCCGGGCGTCTCGCCGCCGGGTAGGGGAACTCCGGCGGCATGGGCAGGGGGTCAGTAGCCGCGGCGGTGGTCGCTGCGGTCGTGATCGTAGCCGCGGCGCCAGTCGCCACGCACGGGCTGGCGCTGATACCGGTAGTCGTCGTTCCGCCAGCCGACCGTGCCACGATAGCGGTTGTCATAGTAGCGGTCGTGATCGTCGTCCGACGAGGCGGCGATGGCGCCGATCGCCAGGCCAAGGATGCCGGCGCCGATGGCGACGGCCGCCGTGTTGTCATTGTCCCGGTATCCGTCCCGGGCCATCGCGGGTGTCACGCCGGCGACGGCAGTGGCGGCAAGGCCGGCAGCGATGGCGGTCTTCTTGAAGACATTCATGAGCAAACTCCTGTCGGGACGCGCTTCAACCAAGTCATTGTCCCGCTGTGGAGTTTCTTGTATCGCACCGTGGCTGAACCGCGTCGGAGCGGGTCTGGCAGATACCATTCAAGTTTGTACGCAGATGTATGCGCGGCGCTGCGCCGCAGCGTGGCAACATTTCGTAATCTTCCAGACCGAAGTGCGACACGCGCGGCCCTCAGTCTGCCTCCATTGCCTTGCCCAGTGGAGAAGCCTGATGATGTCCGCCCCCCTTGTTGCCCTCGTCTTGCTGTCGGGCGCCCCATCCCCTGCTGCGGCTTACGCGGGTGACACCGTTGTCGCCGCAAAGGGCCATCCCACGCCTGCCAAGCCTGCTCGGCTCGCAAAGAGCGCCGCGCCCGTGGCCTGTCACCCCGACCCCTCCAAGGGCCGCGTGTGCCGCCACAACATCGTTCAGGCAGAAGAGCAGGAAGGCCGGCGCGCGGTGCTAGCCCACCGTAACGCTGCCGGCGTCGCTCAGGACTGAGTCTCCGGCCGGCCCTGCAAGGGCGCTGGCGGGGACAATTCGGCCGGCGCGGTTCCCCTTGCCGCGCCGGCTCCCTATAAGCACCAGAGACAAGCATAGAACGATGACGGTCGCCCCTCGCTACAGACTCTCTCCGGACACCATGACCACGCCCCCTACCATTCTGCTCGTCGAGGATGATGGCGCGCTTCGCACCCTGACCGCGCGGGCGCTCCGCCAGAGCGGGTTCAACGTGCTGACCGCGGCCACCGGCGCGGAGATGTGGGTCACCTTGCGGGAGACCACGGTGAACCTCGTGGTCCTCGACATCATGCTGCCGGGCACCAGCGGCTTCGATCTCTTCCGCCGCCTGCGCCGCGAGAGCGACGTGCCGATCATCTTCATCAGCGCCCGCGGCAGCGAGGAGGATCGCGTGCTCGGCCTGGAGCTGGGTGCCGACGACTACCTTGCCAAGCCCTTCAGCACGCGCGAGCTCGCCGCCCGCGTCAGCGCGGTCTTGCGCCGCGGCGGCGGCCTGGACTCGGCCAGCGAGCCGATGGGCGAGAGCCGGGCGGCCGACACCGTCAGCTTCGATGGCTGGGAAGTCTCGATGGCGCGGCGCGAGCTCCGCTCGCCCAGCGGCGCGATCGTCGACCTGACCGGGGCCGAGTTCGACCTGCTTTCGACCTTCCTGGGCTACCCCCAGCGCGTGCTCGGGCGCGAACGCCTGATGGAGCTGTCCCGCTCGCGCATCGGCGATAGCTCCGACCGCAGCATCGACGTGCTGGTCAGCCGGCTCCGCCGCAAGCTCCAGGCCGAAGGCGTCGAGCCGCCGATCGTCACCGTCCGCGGCGTGGGCTACATGTTCAAGGCGGAAGTGACACGCAGCTGATGCCGCGCAGGCTCGTCGCCCTGTTCAGGCGGATGGGCCTGCCCGAGCGGCTGCTCGCGGTGCTGCTCCTGGTCGTCGTCGTCGACTTCGCGGCGAACTCGTTCATTTTCGAGCGGGTGAACTCGTTCGAGCTCAATCGTGACGATGCGGAGCGGATCGCCGAGAACCTCGTCCTGGCGCGCCGTACGCTCGAGCATGCGCCACCGTCCGAGCGCGCCGACATCGCGCAGGTGCTCAGCACCGGGCGGTTCACCCTGGACTGGATGGCGCCCGGGGAGCGCAGGAGGGGCTCGCTCGGCCTCGCCAACTTGCGGTCCCAGGTCATGGAGATCGAGCCCGAACTGGCGCTCGCCGACCTGGAACTGCATCTGGAGGAACTGCCGGGGCGTGGGAACATCGGCGGGTCGATCCGTCTGTCCGATCGCAGCCTGGTGCGGTTTCACACGCATGCCAACGCCGTCTGGAAGCTGACGGCGGGGCGCCTCGCCAGCCTGGTGCTGCCCACCTTGCTGCTGATCGCGCTTGCCTGGGTGCTCCTGCGGGCGACGCTCAGGCCCCTGCGCAACCTGATCGGAGCGACCCGTCACCTCGGGTCGGGCCCGCCGCGGCCGGTGCCGGAGCGAGGGCCCGACGAGCTGCGCGAGCTGATCCGCGCTCTCAACGAGATGCAGGATCGGATCCACCAGTCGCTGGTGGATCGGACCCAGACGATGCTGGCCATTGGCCACGACCTCAAGACCCCGCTCGCGCGCATGCGGCTGCGGCTGGACGAGGACAGCGTCGATCCGGAAGTGCGGGAGGGCCTTTCGCACGACATCGAGGAGATGCGCATGCTCCTCGATTCGCTCCAAGCCTATGTCGACAGCGATGGCCGGTCGATCCCCGCGGAGCGCATCGACGTCGCCGTCATGGCCGAGACGCTGGTCGACACCGCGGCCGACCACGGGGCCGATGCCACGTATTCCGGCGTCCCCAACCTGGAGATCACCGTGAGGCCCGTGGCGATCCGCCGCGCGCTGTCCAACCTGATCGAGAACGCGCTGCACTACGGCGGTTGCGCGCGGGTCAGCGTGCGGCGCGACGGTGGAGCTGCGGAGATCGTGGTCGAGGACGAAGGGCCGGGAATTCCCGAAGATCGCATCGCCGACGCCCTGCAGCCGTTCGTGCGGCTCGACACGGCACGCGGACGCGATACCGCCGGGATGGGCCTCGGCCTGCCGATCGTGCGCAAGGCGGTGCGCGCCGAGAACGGCACCCTGGATCTGCGTAACCGTCCCGAAGGCGGGTTGCGCGCCACCATCCGGTTGCCGCTCCCGAAGTGAGTTGCGCTGCATCGCAGCAAACTTTCGTAACGCCCGCGCACGATGATCGACAATCTGGACATCTAGCTTTTCAAGCAAGCTCGAGGCCGTGCGCCGGCGGGCAGTGCATAACAGTTGAAAGGTGTCCAAGGTGAACGAGCTCATCGGTCGCGTCTTCCACTTCGAGAAGACGATCTTCCCCGCCAGCAGCGAACTGTTCGGCAAGCTGACCACCCACGGGCAGGAGCCCAAGGCGCTGATGATTTCCTGCGCCGATTCGCGAATCGTGCCCGAGCAGATCATGCAGGCGAATCCCGGCGACCTTTTCGTGTGCCGCAACGCCGGCAACATCGTGCCGCCTTACGCCACCCAGAACGGCGGCGTGACCTCTACCGTCGAATATGCGGTGGCGGCGCTCGGCGTGCGCGACATCATCGTGTGCGGCCATTCGGACTGCGGCGCCATGAAGGCGCTCAGCGATCCGACCGGCCTGGAGACCATGCCCAATGTCGCCGCGTGGCTGAAGCATGGTGCAGCGGCCGAGCACATCGTCAGCACCTGCCATGCGGACCTCGAGGGCAAGGAGCGCGTGCGCGCCATCAGCCTCGAGAACATCATCGCGCAAATCAGCCACCTGCGCACGCATCCCTCCGTGGCGGCCGCCATCGCGCGGGGCGAGATGACGCTTCACGGCTGGTTCGTGGACATCCATGCCGGGCAGGTGCTCGGTCTGAATGGCGACACCGGTGAGTTCGTGCCCCTGCGCGAGGATCGCGACCTTCCCGTCGCTCTGGCCGCGCGCACCCGATTCGCCACCGAGTTGGCCGAGGCGGCAGAGTGAGCACGTCCGCATCCGCAGGCGTTCCCATCGGGGAGGGCCGATCCGGGCTTTTCGCCCATTTCGGCCGGGACTTCACGGCGTCCATCGTCGTGTTCCTGGTCGCCATGCCCCTCTGCATGGGGATCGCCATCGCCTCGGGCGTGCCCCCGGAAAAAGGACTCGTCACCGGCATCATCGGCGGCCTGGTCGTCGGCATGCTGGCCGGTTCGCCCCTTCAGGTGAGCGGCCCCGCTGCCGGCCTAGCGGTCATCGTGTTCGAGTTCGTGCGTGAGAACGGCCTGGCGGCTCTCGGTCCCGTGCTGCTGCTGGCCGGCGTGCTCCAGCTCGTCGCGGGCGTGCTGCGCCTGGGCGGGCTGTTCCGCGCGATCAGCCCCGCCGTGGTCCACGGCATGCTGGCAGGCATCGGCGCGCTGATCGTGATCGGCCAGTTCCACATCCTGTTCGATGCCAAGCCGCTGTCGAGCGGGCTCCAGAACCTGGCGGCGATGCCGTCCCGCGTGTTCGGCCTGGACTTCTCGAACGCCGCGGCGACTGAAATGGCGCTGCTGATTGGCGTGCTGACGATCGTCGTCATGCTCGGCTGGGAGAAGCTGCGACCCAAGTCGCTGGCGCTCGTCCCGGGCGCGCTCCTCGGCGTTGTCGCTGCGACCGTCGCGGCCTGGAGCCTCGGACTGGACGTCGCGCGCATCGAAGTCCCGGCGTCGATCGGCGCGGCGTTCGCGCTGCCCACCAGCGCAGCCTGGTTCGCCCCGCTCGCCAATCCGGCCCTGATCGTCGCCGCGCTTGCCATCGCCTTCATCGCCAGCGCCGAGACGCTGCTCTCGGCGGCTGCGGTGGATCGCATGCACGACGGCGTGCGGACGCAGTACGACAAGGAACTGCGGGCACAGGGCGTGGGCAACCTGCTGTGCGGCGTATTCGGCGCGCTGCCGATGACCGGCGTCATCGTGCGCTCCTCCGCGAACGTGCAGGCCGGCGCCAAGACACGCCTTTCCACAATCATGCACGGCGTCTGGATCCTGGGCTTCGTGGCGCTGCTGCCCTGGCTGCTGCGCGAAGTTCCGATGGCGGCACTCGGCGGCATCCTCGTGGTCACCGGCTGGCGCCTGGTGAGCGTGAAGCACGTCAGGCACCTGTTCAAGGCGCATGGGCCGCTGCCCGCCGCGATCTGGGCCGTGACCTTCGTGCTGGTTGTGACCACCGACCTGCTCACCGGCGTGCTCGTCGGCCTGGCGCTGTCGGTTGTCGAACTGCTGCCGCACGTGAAGCACTTGCGCCTCAAGGTGGCGGAACACGACGAAGGCGAAGCGACCCGCGTGGAGCTGAACGGCGCCGCCACCTTCGTGGGCCTCACCCGCCTTAACGCGGTTTTGGAGAAGCAGCCGGCCGACCGCCCGGTTCATCTCGACCTCGGCCGGGTAAAGGCCATGGACCATACGACGGCCGAGACGCTGTCCGAATGGATCAGCCGCCGCCGCAAGACCGGGCAAAGCGACCGCGTCACGGGGCCCGATTCCATCCTGCGTCCGCTTCCGCTGGCGGGCTGAGCGATCAAACCTGGCGGGTCGGGATCCTCACACCCGGCCCGGCACACCTGAAGGGCGGAGCGCGCAAGCGTCTCCGCCCGTTTTTCTGTGTGGGGAGCCCCAAGATTGCCTGTGGCACTGCCACCACACTTGCTGCGCTGCAGAACACAGCAACATTTCGTCGCAATTCAGAAAACAACGAGAATGCTGGCCGCCATATCGCTGATAGGGCCGGCGCGAAACGGACCCGCCAAGCAGCGAGATCCGCGCGACGGCCGCAGGACGGAACATACCACAACAGTAACATGAGGGTGTTCCGCGATATGAAGTCTCGTCTTTTCGCCGGCGTCGCCGGCCTCTCTGCCGCTTTCCTTGCGGCCGCGACTCCCGCGATCGCGCAGGAGGAAGCGCCCAGCGAAATCACCGTCTCCGGCACTGTCGGTCTCGTCACTGACTACCGCTTCCGCGGCGTCTCGCAGACGGACAAGGAGATGGCTGTGCAGGGCGGTGTAACCGTGTCGCATGCCAGCGGGTTCTATGTCGGCACCTGGGCTTCCAACCTCTCCGGCTGGGGCACGTTCGGCGGCTCCAATATGGAACTGGATCTCGTGGGTGGCTTCTCCACCGAGGTTGCGAGCGGGGTCAATCTCGACGTCGGTCTGACGTGGTACATGTATCCGGGCGGCGCTTCGGAGACGGACTTCGCGGAGCCTTACGTCAAGCTTTCCAGCACCATGGGACCTGCCAAGGTCCTGGTCGGCGTCGCCTACGCGCCCAAGCAGCAGGCGCTCGGACGGTGGTACTACGACGCGGACGCCTACGCCGAGGGCACTCCCGACGATCCGGGCGCGAAGTCGGACAACTTCTACGTCTGGGGCGACGTCAGCGGCGGCATTCCCGACACCCCCCTCAGCCTGAAGGCGCACCTGGGCTACTCGGACGGCAACTCGGGCCTGGGCCCCAACGGCACCAGCGTCGCGCCCACCGGCAGCTACCTGGACTGGATGCTCGGCGCCGACCTGGCGCTCGGGCCTGTGACCCTGGGCGTGGCCTATATCGACACCGACATCTCGAAGTCGGAGTCCGCCTATCTCTACCCGAACTTCGCATCGACCAAGAACGGATCGTCGATCGCGGGATCGACGGCGGTGTTCTCGCTTTCGGCGGCGTTCTGATCGCCTGATCCCCGCCGGCTCAATGCCGCGGGGCCAACTGTGACAGAAGTGCGACGGAGCGAGGGAACTCGCTCCGTCGTGTGCCATGTAAGCAACACATTGAGTAGAAATGGTTTTCCGTTCTGAGTCCGGGAAACCAAGGGGTCAGCCTGAGACTTCATCCTTCCGCAGGGCGACGTTTGGCCCGATGCATCAGGAAGGACATCATGACTCAGAACACCCGTCTCCTGGCGGCCCTTGCCGTGGCCGCTGCCGTGACGGCGGCTCCCGCCTCCGCCCAGGACGCGACGGCGACCAGCGGCCGCGACAGCCACTTCGATGGGCCCTACATCCAGGCGTTCGGCGGCTATTCCGTCCAGAACAAGGACAGCTACGACACGCTCGTCTTCGACACCGACGGCGATGGCGACTACGACAACGGCGTTGCCACCACCACCGGCGCCGATGCCTTCTCGCCCGGCTTCTGCAACGGCCTGGCGCGTGGTGCGACCCGCGGCGCGGGCGGCTGCCGCGGTGATCGCGACGGGGCCGAGTACGGCGTCCGCATCGGCTATGACCGCCGCATGGGCGACTGGGTCTTCGGCGGCCTGATCGAAGGCTCGAAGACCGAAGCCAAGGATGCGGTGTCCGGCTACAGCATCACCCCGGCCTCCTACGCGATTCAGCGTGAGATGGACTACAACGTCTCGGCCCGCCTTCGTGCCGGCTACACTCCCGGCGGCGGCGCGCTGTTCTATGTCACCGGGGGCGGCGGCATCGCCAAGCTCGACCACAGCTTCTTCACCACCAACACGGCCAACTCGTTCGACCCGCAGCGCGACGGCAAGGTCGTGTGGGGCTGGCAGGCCGGCGGCGGCAGCGAGATCATGCTGAGCGACAAGATCAGCCTTGGAATCGAATACCTGTACAACCGCTATAACGACAACAAGTACAACGTCGTGGTCGGTCCGGGCACGGCGCCTGCGACCAACCCGTTCCTCCTCGACTCGGGTTCGACCCGTATCAAGGGCAACGACAAGAACTTCGACTACCACTCGCTGCGGGCAGTGGTCGGCTTCCAGTTCTGACCCGAGCGCCGCTCCCTGAAGAGCGCGGGTGGTGCAACAGCCCACCCGCGGTCTTTCAACCGGAGGCGGCCCATGAAAAAGGGCGCGACGGTCAGCCGTCGCGCCCTTTTTCTCATTGAAGTGGCCGAAGGGCCGGACGGCTCAGGCCAGTTCCTTCTTCCGGCTCGCCTTCTTGCGCTCGTGCGGGTCGAGGATCGCCTTGCGCAGGCGGATCGACTGCGGCGTCACCTCGACCATCTCGTCATCGTCGATATAGGCGATCGCCTGCTCGAGCGTCATGATCTTGGGCGGGGTCAGGCGGATGGCGTCGTCCTTGCCGGTCGAACGGAAGTTCGTCAGCTGCTTCGACTTCATCGGGTTCACTTCGAGATCGTCGGGCTTGGCGTTCTCGCCGATGATCATGCCCTCGTAGATCTTCTCCTGCGGCTTCACGAAGAGGATGCCGCGCTCTTCCAGCGAGTTGAGCGCATAGCCCACCGCCTCGCCGGTGCCGTTGGAGATCAGCACGCCGTTCAGGCGGCCCTCGATCGGACCCTTGTGCAGGTCGTACTTCTCGAACAGGCGGTTCATGATGCCGGTGCCGCGCGTGTCCGACAGGAACTCGCCGTGGTAACCGATCAGCCCGCGCGAGGGCGCCGAGAAGGTGATGCGCGTCTTGCCCGAGCCCGAGGGACGCATGTCGGTCAGTTCGGCCTTGCGGCGCTGCATCTTCTCCACGACCGTGCCCGAGTATTCGTCGTCCACGTCGATGACCACGGTCTCGTAAGGCTCCGTGCGGTTGCCAGCCTCGTCGGTGCCGAAGAGCACGCGCGGGCGGCTGATGCCCAGTTCAAAGCCTTCGCGGCGCATGGTCTCGATCACCACGCCGAGCTGAAGCTCGCCGCGGCCGGCGACTTCGAAGCTGTCCTTGTCGGCGCTTTCGGTGACGCGGATGGCGACGTTGGTCTCCGCCTCGCGCATCAGGCGGTCGCGGATCATGCGGCTGGTCACCTTGTCGCCCTCACGACCCGCGAGCGGCGAATCGTTGACGGCGAAGCGCATCGCCAGGGTCGGCGGGTCGATCGGCTGGGCCTTGATCGGCACGGTCACTTCGGGCGCGGCGATGGTGTTGGCGACGGTCGCCTTCTCCAGGCCCGCCAGCGCGATGATGTCGCCCGCGCGAGCTTCGTCCACCGGCACGCGTTCGAGGCCGCGGAAGGTCAGCACCTTGGTGGCGCGGCCCACTTCGACGACCTTGCCCTCGGCATCGAGCGCGCGGATCGGGTCGTTGACCTTAAGCTTGCCCGACTGGACGCGGCCGGTGAGCACGCGGCCCATGAAGTTGTCGCGGTCGAGCAGGGTCGCCAGGAACGAGAACGGCGCGTCCACGTCGAGGTTCGGCGCGGGAACGTGCTCGACGATCTTCTCGAACAGCGGCGTCAGCGTGCCTTCGCGCGCATCGGGATCGTAGCTGGCGTAGCCGTTGCGGCCCGAGGCGTAGAGGGTCGGGAAGTCCAGCTGCTCGTCGTTGGCGTCGAGGCTGACGAACAGGTCGAAGACTTCGTCCAGCACTTCCGCATGGCGGCCGTCGGGTCGGTCGATCTTGTTGACGACGACGATCGGCTTGAGGCCGAGGCCGAGCGCCTTGCCGGTGACGAACTTGGTCTGCGGCATCGCGCCTTCTGAGCTGTCGACCAGCAGGATCACGCCGTCGACCATCGAAAGGATGCGCTCCACCTCGGCGCCGAAGTCGGCGTGGCCCGGCGTGTCGACGATGTTGATGCGATAGCCGTTCCACTCGATCGAGGTCGGCTTCGCCAGGATGGTGATGCCGCGCTCCTTCTCGAGGTCATTGCTGTCCATCGCGCGCTCTTCCACGCGCTGGTTGTCGCGGAAGGTGCCGGACTGGCGGAAGAGCTGGTCGACGAGCGTGGTCTTGCCGTGGTCGACGTGCGCGATGATCGCGATGTTGCGCAAGGGAAGCGGGGCGGACATTCGTGTCTTCTTTCGAAAGGAGGGCTTGGCGTGCAGATGCGTGCTGCACTGCAAAATTGGCGCGCCCTTACCCGATGTCGATGATTTCGGCAAGGTGCCTGCGACGGCCTGCATCTGGCCTGCCGCGGCTTAACTATCGAGAAAACGGGGCGGCCGCAGAATCCCTTTGTCTTTTGCGCGTGGGGATGGATAGGTCGGCCCTTAGCGGAGCGCCGGGCACGTGTGCGGCGGCCGAGCGGGTGGCAACTCGCTTGAAAGGGGGATTTCGCATGGTTCCTTATGGTGGTTTCTGGTGGCGCGTGCTCGCCTACTTCCTCGACGCGATCATCCTCAACATCGCGAGCTCGTTCATCGGCGGTGTGCTGGGGCTGGGCGTCGGAATGGCGATGTTCGGGATCGACGCGGATGTGGTGACCGGCGCCGCCGTCGCCTCGTCGGTGGCCATCAGCTTCGTCGTGAGCTGGCTCTACTTCGCCGGCCTCGAATGCTCGCGCCTGCAAGGCACCTTGGGCAAGCTGGCAGTCGGGCTGGTGGTCACCGACTTGCGGGGCGAGCGGATCAGCTTCCTGCGCGCGACCGGCCGCTACTTCGCGAAGATCCTGTCTGGCATGATCTTGCTGATCGGCTTCATCATGGTCGCGTTTACCGAGCGCAAGCAGGGATTGCACGACCTGCTGGCCGGCACGCTGGTCTATCGCACGCGCGACCCCAGCAGCGTCTACGATTCGAGCGACGTCTTCGCCTGACCGGTCGGCTGCCGACGCTCAGAGCTCGCGCAGCGCCTGCGCGGGTCGGGCGCGGAGCAGCGGCAGCGATCCACCGAGGGCGAAGGCCAGCACCAGCATCACCCCCGCGGCCAGGACAGCGAGCACGCGGGGCCAGGCAGGCATCCAGGCGAACTCGAAGAGCTTGACCACGACGAGCCACGCCATGGCGCTTCCCGCCGCCAGCGCCAGCAGAGCGAGCACACCGGCGATGAGGCCGTACTCGGCCAGCTGCAGCACCAGCAGCTGGCCCCGGCTCGCGCCGAGTACGCGCAGGATCACGGTGTCGTAGGTCCGGCTCGCGCGGGCGGCGGCGATGGCGCCGAGCAGCACCGCAAGCCCCGCCAGGACGGCCACGGAGGCCGCCGCCAGGATGGCCGTCGACATCTGGTCCAGCAGGGCCCGCGCATCGCGCAACAGCCCTCCCGTCTCGATCACCGAGGCGGCGGGGAAGGCGCGCACGAGCCGCGGCAGGAGCTCGGTCGTGGCCATACCGGGCGGCACTTCGATGGTCGCGGCGAGGTTGTGGGGCGCATCTGCCAGCGCATCGGGTGAGAAGACCAGGACGTAGTTGAACCCCAGCGTGTCCCAATCGATCCTGCGCAGCGCTGCGACCCGGGCGGTGCGCTCCACGCCGAGCACGCCCACCGTGATGTAGTCGCCCACGTGGAGGCCGATCGCCTCCGCCAGCTGCTCGTCGAGCGAGACCTGCGGCTCGCCCCAGGGGATTTCCGGCCACCACTCGCCTTGCGTGACCGTGCTGCCTTCCGGGACATGGACCGAGTACGTGATCCCGCGTTCGCCCTTGAGCGCCCAGGCGCCCTCCGGCAGGTCCTTGCCGAGGCTGGAGACGCGGGTCATGTGTCCCTTCGGACCATAGGCGAGGATGCGGCCGCGCAAGTTGGGGACCACGTGCGTCGTGGCGCCGGGTGCGGCCTGCTCCACGGTGCGGCGGAAGGCCTCGGCCTTGTCGCGCGGGATGTCGAGCACGAAGAAGTCCGGCGCGCGCTGGGGCACCGTGCGGCGGATGTTGGCATCGAGGCTGGTCTGGACCGCGGCAATCAGGACGAAGGCGGAGAGGCCGAAGCCGAGCGCGGTCACCAGTGCGCCCGTCTGCGCGCCGGGTCGGTGGAGGTTCGCGAGCCCCGCACGCAGCATCGGGCCGCGCGGCCGGGGAAGACGCGCGGCGGCCTTGCGGATCCCGAGACCGGCAAGCCCGAGCAGCGCCAGAAGCGCTGCGGAGCCGCCGAGGAAGCCCAGCGTCACCAGCGGCTGCGCGGCGTTCGCCAGCGCCAGCGCCAGGATCGCCGCCAGCCCCAGGCCAACCGGCAGGGCGAGCGCCTTGCGATCGGCCGAGAGCCGCGCCACGCGGGCGCGCATCAGCGCCATCGCCGGCCACCCGCGGGCGCGCACCAGCGGCGGCGCGGAGAACACGAGCGCGACGAGCAGGCCGTAGGCGGCGGCCGTCGCCAAGGCCGCGGGCGAGACGGTGAACCCGGCCTCGACCGGAAGCAGGCTCTGCAGCGCCGACGCCAGCAGCGGCGTCACCAGCACGCCCGCGGCCAGGCCGGCGGCGCTACCCGCCAACGCCGCGGCGCCGACCTGGAGGAGGTAGATCCGCACGATGTCCCCGCCCGTCGCACCCAGCACCTTGAGGGTCGCGATCGCGCCGCGGCGGGCCTCCAGGTACGAGGACACGCCCCCGCCGATGCCGATGCCGGCGATCACCAGCGCGGCCAGCCCGACCAGAACGAGGAACTCGCCCATGCGGCCGACGAAGCGCTCGGTCGAAGGCGACGCGGCATGGCGCGTGCGGGTCTCGAAAGCATTGTCGCCGAAGCGGACCTTGAGCGCATCGACTTCCGGATCCGGGTCGCGGAGCGGATCGGCGAACCGCACGCGCGTCACGCTCCGGTACATGGCGCCGGGGGCGGTGAGCCCGGAGCGGGACGGCAGATCGAACGGCACGATGGCGCTGTCGCCCAGCGCGAAGCCTTCGCTCATCTGCTCGGGATCCGTCGCGATGATGCCCCCGACCGTGACCGGCACGCCTCCGATCGCGATACGCGACCCGATCCGCGCGCCCAGGCGTGCGGCCGTCTCCTTGGCGATCCAAGCCGTGCCCGCAGCGGGTGCGCCGACGCGGCGGCCGTCGACCAGCGACAGGCGGCCATACAGCGGCCAGGCCCCGTCCACGGCCTTGAGCGCGACGGGTGCGGTGGCATCGCCGCGGCTGGCGATGGCCTGCATGCGCAGCCCGCGCGAGACGGTGCCGAGCCGCGCCAGCGCCGCCCTCTCGGCGGGCGAGAGGGCGCGCTGCCACGCGCGCAGCTCCAAGTCGCCCCCGAGTATTTCGCGCCCGCGCGCGCCGAGCTCGTGCTCGATCGAGCCGGTCAGCGTGCCGATGGCTGCGATCGCACCGACCCCCAGGAACAGGCAGACGAGCAGGAGTCGCAGGCCCTTGAAGCGGGCCGAGAGGTCGCGCCGGGCCAGGGTCCAGGCGGTGCGCCAGGGCAGCGCGCCGGCGCGGGGGGCGGCGCGCTCAGGCATGCGTGTCGCTGGCGATGCGGCCGTCCGCAAGGGTCACCACGCGCTCGCACTGCCGCGCGAGGTTGGCGTCATGGGTGATGATGAGCAGGGTCGCTTCTGCCTCGACCCTGCGGGTGAACAGCAGATCGACGATGGCCGCGCCGGTGCCCGCATCGAGGTTGCCGGTCGGCTCGTCGGCGAAGACCAGCGCCGGCCGTGGTGCCAGCGCCCGGGCGATGGCGACGCGCTGCTGCTCGCCTCCCGAGAGCTGTGCCGGATAATGCGACAGGCGATGCCCCAGGCCCACGGCGGCAAGTTCCGCCTCCGCCCTGGCGCGCGCATCGGGCATGCCGGCCAGCTCCAGGGGGGTGGACACGTTCTCCAGCGCGGTCATCGTCGGCAGGAGGTGGAAGGCCTGGAGCACCACCCCGATGCGGCCACGCCGGGCGCGGGCGAGCGCGTCCTCGTCGAGCCCGGCGAAGTCCTGCCCCGCCACGTGCAGCGTGCCTGAACTGGCGCGCTCCAGCCCGCAGAGCACCGCCATCAGCGAAGACTTGCCCGAACCCGATGGGCCCAGCAGAGCCAGCGTCTGCCCGCGCGGCACCGCAAGGTCGATCCCTTTCAGGATCTCCACGGCGCTAGCGCCCGAACCCAGCGTCAAACGCAGGTCTTGGGCGAGGATGGCGGTATCGGGGGCGGCGAAGTGGTCAGGGCTTGTCACCACTCCCATATGGGATAGCACCGTAGCATCCGGCAAGTCGGCCGCTCCAGGAGAATGTCTTGCGTCCCGTCCCTTTCGCACTGCTCGCCGCGTCCGCCTGCCTGCTGTCGGCGTGCGACAAGGCGCCGTCGCCAGCCCCGCAGGCCAGCGAGGCGGCTGCGGAGGCGCCGCCCGTGATCCCGGTGATGGGGCCGGAGCGGCACATCCTCGCCTTCGGGGACTCGCTCCTGGCGGGCTATGGGCTGGAGGATGGCGAGAGCTATCCCGAACGGCTCGAGCAGGCGCTGCGCGCCCGCGGGATCAATGCCCGGATCGCCAATGCCGGGGTCTCGGGCGACACCACCGCCGCGGGCCTGCAGCGGCTGGACTTCACGCTCGGCAGCCAGCAGCCGAAGCCGGAGCTGGCGATCATCAGCCTGGGCGGCAACGACATGCTCCGTTCGCTTCCGCCCGCGCAGACGCGCACCAACCTCGAGGCGATCCTGAAGCGGCTGCGGCAGGACGGCATCCCGGTGGTGCTTCTCGGCATGTTGGCCGCGCCCAATCTCGGGCCGGACTACGGGAAAGCGTTCAATCCGATCTACCCGCAGCTGGCGGAGAAGTACGATGCGGTGCTGGTGCCATTCTTCCTGCAGCCGGTGATCGACAAGCCGGACCTCATGCAGGGCGACCACGTCCATCCCACGGCCATCGGCATCGACGCGATCGTCGCAGCGACCGTGGACGATGTCGCGGACGCGCTGCCGAAGCGAGCCCGCTGACACCCCGCTTTCCGACGATCACCGGGACGTGCTGCAGGCGCTCAACCGGCCCGGCGCACGGTCCCGGCGCTGACCTCCCACACCGCCGCGTCGCCGGTGATCGCGGCGAAAGGACCGGTCTCGGTGCCGGTGAGCCAGACTTGCGCTGATCCGGCCCGCAGGCGGTCGAACAGCGCCTCGCGGCGGACCGGATCGAGGTGCGCGGCCACTTCGTCCAGCAGCAGGAGGCGCGGCCGGCGGGCCTCGTCCTGCGCGCCGGTGCCCTCCAGCAGCTGCGAATGGGCGAGCGTCATCGCGATCAGCATCGCCTTCTGCTCCCCGGTGGAGCATTCGGCGGCGGGCTGGCCCTTGCCGGCCATGGTCACAGCCAGCTCATCGCGGTGAGGGCCGGCCAGCGTGCGCTGCGCGGCCCGGTCTCGCGGCCGTCCCTCGCGCAGCGCGGCGGCGAGGCTCTCCGCGGTCATCGGCCCGCCGGCCCGGTACGCCAGCGCGGGCCGTGCGAAGGGCGCGTCCGGAAGCCGTTCCAGCGCGGTATCCAGGCTGGCCACGAGATCGGCGCGCGCTCCCGCCACCCGGGCACCCGCTTCCGCGATCTGCGCTTCGATCGCATCGAGCCAGCGCGGGTCGGGTGCCCGCTCGTCCGCCAGCATGCGGTTGCGCTCGCGCAGCGCCGTCTCCAGCCGCGCGGCATGGCTCGCGTGACCGGGCGAGAGCGCCAGCACCATCCGGTCGAGGAACCGCCGCCGCGCACCCGCGCCTTCGACGAAGAGGCGGTCCATCGCCGGCGTCAGCCAACCGATCGAGAGCCATTCGGCCAGGCTCACGGCGGAAGCCTGGGCTCCGTTGACCTGTACCAGCCGCCGTCCGGGCCGCTCGGCAGCGATGCCCGTGCCCAGGCGCACTGGCTCGCCGGCGCCGGCCTGCAGCGCCGCGCTCACCGCGAAGCCGCCGTCGCCGCCCTGCGCAGGCATGTCGGCCAGTTGCGCGCGGCGCAGGCCCCGGCCGGGTGCCAGCAGGCTGATCGCCTCCAGGACGTTGGTCTTGCCCGCGCCGTTCTCGCCCACCAGCAGGTTGAACTGCGCCGTCCCCTCCACCACGGTTTCGCGGTGGTTGCGGAAACGGGACAGGATGATGCGGTCCAGCATGTCGGCTGGCTGACTAGCCGCACTTGCCGGTTATGGCGAGGACCGAACGTGCTCGACCCGCGGGCCGACCGTCAGGCCTGTGGCGCCTTCGCGAAGGGGGAGAAGTCCAGGTTCTCGTCGAAGACTTCCACGCCCTCGCGGCCCTTCAGCCAGCCGACGACAGCATAGGTGAGCGGCGTCAGGAGCGCTTCCCAGAGCACCTTCATCCCCCAGTTGGTGACCATCACCGTCAGCACCTGCTCGTGCGTCCAGGTGCCGAGAAACGCGATGGGATAGAACAGCGCGCTGTCCACCGCCTGGCCGAACACGGTCGAGCCGATGGTGCGGGACCACAAGTGCCGGCCGCCGGTCAGCAGCTTCATCTTGGCCAACACGAAGGAATTGACGAACTCCCCGGCCCAGAACGCCGTCAGCGAGGCGAGCACGATGCGCCAGGTGGAGCCGAACACCGCTTCGTAGGCGGCCTGTCCCGTCCAGTCCGCCGCCGGGGGCATGGCGACCACGACGAAGCTCATGAAGGCCATGAAGATCATCGCGAAGAACCCCGCCCAAACGCAGCGGCGGGCATTGGCGTAGCCGTAGACCTCGGTCAGCACGTCGCCGATGACGTAGCTCACCGGGAAGAACAGGATGCCGGCCCCGAACGTCACGCCGCCGAGCGAGGCGAGCTTGGAGGCGCCGATGAGGTTCGAGAGCAGCAGGATCGCGACGAAGGCCGCCATGACGTAGTCGAAGTAGCGGAAATGGCGGCGCGCACCGGCCATGCCGTCGAGACGGGAGAGGTTCGCGTGATCGTTGGTGCCGGCGCTCATCAAGCCTGGGTAACGCGGCTTCGTTGCGGCGCAAAGCACAAGTTCACGCGGCGCTTCCGGTTTGCGCCGCCGCGCAAGCGCGCTATGGGGAGCACGCGCGCGCCCGTAGCTCAGCTGGATAGAGCACGAGCCTTCTAAGCTTGGGGTCGCAGGTTCGAACCCTGCCGGGCGCGCCAATTCGTCGACCGGCAGCGTCGCCGGGGCGAATTCTCGTTCGAACCCGGCGAATTCTCTGGCCAATCCGCGCGGCGGCCGAGCACACTCGCTTTGCATGACCGGCGCGAAGCCGGCGCGGCAAGCATCGGGAGAGAGCGCTTGGCTTACGACACCGGCCCCGGCACCGAGGTCCCCAACCATCCACTCGCGGTCCGCATGGGCGTGATTGCGGGCGTCTCGCACAACGTCGTGATCGGCACGGTCATGGGATCCTTCGGGCTCATGCTGGCCTCGGTCGAGCAGCGGCTGGGCGTGAGCGCGGAGCAGGCGGCGGCGGGCATTCCGCTGGTGCTGGTGGGCTCCTCCGTCCTGGCCCCCTTCGTGGGGGTGCTGATCGCCAAGGTCTCGCTGCGGCTGCTGCTGCTGATCGGCGCGCTGCTCACCGTCGCCGGCTACCTGACGCTGGCCTGGACGCAGAGCTATGCGCTGTACCTGCTGGCCTACGGGCTGTTCTTCGGTCCGGCGATGAGCCTGGCGGGCTCGATCGGACCGGCGACGCTGGTGACGCGCTGGTTTCATCGCAATCGCGGGCTGGCGCTCGGCATCGTCCACCTTCCTGTGGTGATCGCCGTCGTGCCATGGACGCTGGAGCGCGCGCTCTCGGTGGTCTCGGCCTCGACCATCTATCTCACCATCGGGGTGGCGGCGGCGGTGCTGCTGCTGCCCTTGGCGCTGCTGGCGGTCGACCACCCGCCGGGGCAGGAGAGCGTGGCGCCGGCGTCCACCGAAAAGCGCACCGCCGACGGTTCGCTCAGCGTCGCACAGCTGCTTTCGCGGCCTCGGTTCTGGGCGATCTCGCTGGCCGCGGTGGCGAGCATGACGAGCTCGGTGGCGCTGGGCTCGCTGCTGGTGCCCATGGGCATGTCCTGGGGCTTCACCCGCCCGGAAGCGGCGCTGCTGCAGTCGATCATGTCGCTGGTGGGCATCGCCGGATCGGTGCTGTTCGGCTGGGTGGCGGACAAGCTGGGCGGCGCCCGTGCGCTGGCGCTCATCGGCTTCGACTGCGCAGTGCTCTGGGCCATCCTGCTGCAGCACCCGCCGTTCTGGCTGGCGGCGGTCGTCATCGGGCTGATCGGCATGCACGGCGCGGGGGCGATCCCTACGCTGGGGCGCGGCCTGACGGATGCCTTCGGCCAGGCGAGCTACAGCCGTGGGTTCGGGCTGAACACGCTCATCGGACTGCCGTTCATCGCCGTGGCCGTGGTCGGTTCGGCGCGTATCCATTCGGTCACCGGCAGCTACGACGGCGCCATCGTTGCGGTCAGCGGCTTCTTCGTGCTGGCGATCGCGCTCGGCCTCTACGGCGCGAGCGGCCCCAAGGCGCAGGAGCCCTTGGCGGTCCCTGCCTGAGCCCTATCCGCGCCGCGCGGTCGCCTTGAGCTGGCCGCGCACGGGGTAGCCGTGGCCCTCGGGGATGACGATCCACTCGCCGTCCACGCGTTGCTCGTTCGCCGGATGCACGCGCGAGACGGGATAGGCCGCGATGTCGGCCAGTGCCTCGGCATGGCTGGTATACTGGGCCAGCCGTTCCAGATTGCGGCGGGTGGGGAAGATCACGGAGATCTCGCCCCGGTCCGCCATCTCCAGCGCCTGCGCCGCGCTTGCCCAGAACAGGCGGGTGTTCTCCGTCGCGTCCACCTCGATGTCGACCGCGCCGGTGCCGAGATCGGTGAGGAAGAAGCGCGTGTCGAAGGCCTTGTCCCACAAGGGGCACCAGTGCGCGAAGAAGGCGAGCGCCTGGGGCTCGAGCTCCCACCCGAAACGCTCGAGCACCGTATCGAGCCGACCGCAGGCCAGCAGCGCCGCACGCGCCTCGGCCGCCTGGGCCGCGGCGATGGGCTGGCGCGTCGCGATCATCAGGCCGGTCTCCTCCAGCGTCTCGCGGATGGCGGCGATGCGGGCGGCGGCGATCTCCTCGGCTTCGTCCGGCAGCAAGCGCCGCGCCAGCTCGCGGTCGGCGGGATCGACGCGGCCGCCGGGGAAGACCGCCGCACCGCCCGCGAAGCGCAGACCCGCGGCCCGCTGGACCATCAGAAGCTCTGGCGCGCCGCCGCCCGCGGGTCGGCGGAAGATCACCACGGTGGCCGCCGGGATGACCGCAGGGGCGTCAGGCGGCATCGGCTGGTCGGAGGGGGCGCTGCAGAGCATTCGACCGCTGTCGCGCGGCGCAGCCGCCGTCGCAAGGGGTTTCGCTTGCCGCTGAGGGCAGGAGTGTCGGCCAGGTTTACACATGAGGCGGGAGCGACCGGACACTCCGGGGGAGAAACGGCGGAAATCCAACGAAAATTGAACTTGGCACGCGCCGTGCATTATCTTTGGCGTACCCGTAGCACTTGTTGCTAGAGGCGGGGCCGAGATGTCTCCCGGTCCCGCCTCCCCGGCTCTCCCAAGCACACTCGACGCAACAGCGAAAAGGCCCGGGATCGCTCCCGAGCCTTTCGATGCCGCCCGTGGCGGCTCAGCGCCTTCGCGGGAGTCAGCCCTGCGCGGCGATCCCCGAATCAGCCAGGAGCTGGTGCAGCTCGCCCGCCTCGTACATCTCCATCATGATGTCGCTGCCGCCCACGAACTCGCCCTTGACGTAGAGCTGGGGGATCGTGGGCCATTCCGAGAAGGCCTTGATGCCCTGGCGGATTTCCATGTCCTGCAGCACGTCGACGCTCTCGTACGGCACGCCCAGGTGCTCGAGGATGGCGATCGCGCGGCTGGAGAAGCCGCACTGCGGGAACAGCGGCGTGCCCTTCATGAAGAGGACGATGTCGTTACTGTTTACGATGTCGCCGATGCGGGCGTTGACGTCGGACATGAAGATGGAACCCTTGAAAGCGTATGCGACGTCAGTTGGGGACGGCGGTGGTCAGTTGCAAGGCGTGGAGCACGCCGCCCATGCGGCCGCCGAGCGCCTCGTAGACCAGCTTGTGCTGCGCCACGCGCGGCCGGCCCACGAAGGCGGACGAGACGACGTGGGCGGAATAGTGATCGCCGTCGCCCGCGAGGTCGGTGATCGTCACTTGCGCGTCGGGCAGCGCGGTGCGGATGAGGGTCTCGATCTCTTCGGCGGACATCGCCATGGCAGCAGCCTCCTCAGCCCAGGAACTGGCGGCGCGCCTCGACCGTCTTGGCGTCCAGCGCGGCGCGCACTTCGCCCTCGCTCGCCTCGACGCCGGCGGCGGTGAGGTCACCCAGGATCTTGCGGATGACGTCCTCGTCGCCCGCTTCCTCGAAGTCGGCCTGGACCACGGCCTTGGCGTAAGCCTCGGTCTCGGCCTGCGAGAGCTTCATGCGCTCGGCCGCCCATTCTCCTACAAGGCGGTTGCGACGGGCCTGGATGCGGAACTGGGTGTCGGCGTCGTGCGCGAACTTCGCTTCCTCGGCGCGCTCGCGGTCCTCGAAACTCGTCATCGGATACCTCGAATGGTGGCTTCCAGGTGGCGATAGGGAAGGGCGCGCGCCGGGGCAATCCCCGATTCGCAACAGCGGCAGGGATCGCCGCGCTGTCGGTCCGGGGGGCGCCGTTCCCCCGGCGGAGAGCTCAGGCGCTCGCCAGCGTCCGGGCCAGGAACGGCAGCGTCTCGCGCGCCTTCGCCTCGTGCTTGGAGATGGCATCGCCCTGGGCCATGGTCAGGCCCACTTCGTCGAGGCCGTTCAGCAGGCAGTGCTTGCGGAACGGATCGATCTCGAAGGCGAAGCGGTCCTGGAACGGTGTCGTGACGGTCTGCGTCTCGAGGTCGATGTCGATGGGATCGGTCTGTGCCACCTCCATCAGCCGGTCGACCGCTTCCTGCGGCAGCGCCACCGTCAGGATGCCGTTTTTGAACGCGTTGCCCGAGAAGATGTCCGAGAAGCTGGGTGCGATCACGCAGGTCACGCCCATGTCGAGCAGGGCCCAGGCGGCATGCTCGCGGCTGGAGCCGCAGCCGAAGTTGTCACCGGCGATGAGGATCGGCGCGCCCGCGTTGGCGGGGTCGGCGAAGACGTTGCCCGGCTCCTGCTTCACCGTCTCGAAGGCGCCGCGGGCCAAGCCTTCGCGGGTGATCGTCTTGAGCCAGTGCGCGGGGATGATGACGTCGGTGTCGACGTTCTTGCGGCCGAAGGGGATCGCCTTGCCGGCGACGTGGCTGATCGCCTGCATCAGTCGGTCTCGGCCGGATAGTGCGGCGCGGTACCGGTGACGGGGGGCTGCCCGTCGCGCGCCTTGCGATCCTTGCGGCGCTTCACGTAGAGCAGCGCGGCGGCGATCGCCGCCGAGCCGATGGCGGCCCCGGCGGCCATGGCGGCCTTGCCGGCCAGCGTGTTGTCGGAGTCCTGGGACATGGCTGTGGTCCTATCAGTTCGCGCCGGTCAGCGCAGGGGAGACGAGTTCGCGCACGTCGGTGAGCTTGCCGGTCACCGCGGCGGCGGCGGCCATGGCCGGGCTCATCAGATGGGTGCGTGCGCCCGGGCCCTGGCGGCCGGTGAAGTTGCGGTTGCTGGTGGAGGCGCAGCGCTCCCCCGCGGGAACCTTGTCCGGGTTCATCGCCAGGCAGGCCGAACAGCCCGGCTCGCGCCATTCGAGGCCGGCTTCGACGATGATCTTGTCGAGCCCCTCGGCCTCGGCCTGTTCCTTGACGAGACCCGAGCCAGGGACGACGATCGCCCACTTGACCGAATCCGCCTTGCGACGGCCCTTGAGAACCGCGGCGGCGGCGCGGATGTCCTCGATGCGGCTGTTGGTGCAGCTGCCGATGAACACGTTCTGCACTTCCACCTCGGTCAGCGGCGTGCCGGGGACGAGACCCATGTACTCCAGGCTGTGCTTCACCGCGTCGCGCTTGGAAGCGTCGGCGAAGTCCTCGGGGCTCGGCACGATCCCGCCGATGCCCGAGGTGTCCTCGGGGCTGGTGCCCCAGGTGACGGTGGGCTGGATGTCCTCGGCCCGGATGTGGACGGACTTGTCGAAGCGGGCGCCCGGATCGGTGGCCAGGCTCTTCCACCAGGCGACGGCCTTGTCCCAGTCCGCGCCGACGGGGGCGTAGGGACGGCCCTTCAGGTAGGCGAAGGTCTTCTCGTCGGGCGCGACCAGGCCGGCGCGGGCGCCGCCCTCGATCGACATGTTGCACACCGTCAGGCGGCCTTCGATCGACATCTCCTCGAACACGTTGCCGCAGTATTCGATGACGTAGCCGGTGCCGCCCGCCGTGCCGATGACGCCGATCACGTGCAGGATCACGTCCTTGGGCGTGACCCCGGCGCCGAGCTGGCCTTCGACGCGCACCTCGAAGCTCTTCGACTGCTTGAGCAGCAGCGTCTGGGTGGCGAGCACGTGCTCGACCTCGCTGGTGCCGATGCCGAAGGCCAGCGCGCCGACGCCGCCGTGGCTGGCCGTGTGGCTGTCGCCGCAGACGATCGTCGCGCCTGGGAGCGAGAAGCCCTGCTCGGGCCCGACGACGTGGACGATGCCCTGCTCGCGGTCGGCATCGCCGATGTAGCGGATGCCGAAGGCGGGCGCGTTGACTTCCAGGGCGGCGAGCTGCTGCGCGCTCTCGCGGTCGGCGATGGGCACGCGGTTACCCTGGGCATCGCGCCGGGCGGTGGTGGGAAGATTGTGGTCCGGCACCGCAAGGGTGAGGTCGGGACGGCGCACCGGGCGACCGGCGGCGCGAAGGCTTTCGAAGGCCTGCGGGCTCGTCACCTCGTGAACGAGGTGCCGGTCGATGTAGATGAGGCAGGTACCGTCGTCGCGCGTGTCGACGACGTGGGCGTCCCAGATCTTCTGGTAGAGGGTGCGCGGAGTCGTTGTCATGATCCGGCGCGAATAGGCGCGCTCGCCACGCAATTCAAGCGGTGCGAACGCGCCGTTCCGTGCAATTATCGATCAGCCGCGACGACCGTCGTAGTCATGGCGCTCCAGCCGCAGCGCGACGCGAACCTTGTTGACGCGGTTGACGAGGACGCGGGTTTCCTGGCCGCTCAGTCCGCCGCGGGCGTATTGGCTGTAGAGACGCTGGACGTCGGCGGCATCGCGGCGCAGGCCGGTGGCCTCGCGCTGCGAGATCGTGCGACGCGCGGCGGCGCGGTCGATCTGGCTGCGCAGCGCCTGGATGTCGGAGCGGATCGAAGCGTTGCGCGCCGGGGTATAGCGGGCGGCCTCGTGGCGCGGCGCGGCTTCGGCGATTGCCGGCGCCACGGCGGTCATGCCGAGCGCGGCGACGAGGGCAGGGGCGACGAGCTTGGTGAACTTGCGCATGGGAACACTCCTTGGCTTGAACTTCCGGTCAGGGCGAGGGTTCGCCCTCGCTTCCGATGCATTCAGGTTTAGAGCTTTCCAGATGAACGCCAGATCAATGGATCGTCGCAGGGGCGTGATGCTTGGTCGCAGAATGTCGCAGTCTGCGAAATCGTGCGGAGCCCGCCGAAGCTTTGCGCAAGGGGCGCGTTGCGCGCTATAAGGCGGCCATGTCGCCGCTTGCCATCGTCCTCCTCGTCCTCGCCACCGTCGCTGCGATGGAGTTCGTCGCCTGGTCGAGCCACAAGTACATCATGCATGGCTTCGGCTGGGCGTGGCACCGCGACCATCACGAGCCGCACGACCGGGTGCTGGAGAAGAACGACCTCTACGCGCTGTTCGGCGCCGGGATCAGCATCGCGATGTTCGCGCTCGGCTCGCCGATGGTGATGGGCACGCGCGCCTGGGAGCCGGGCACGTGGATCGGCCTCGGCGTCCTCATCTACGGCGTGATCTACACGCTGATCCACGACGGGTTGGTCCACCAGCGCTACTTCCGCTGGGTCCCCAAGCGCGGCTACGCCAAGCGGCTGGTCCAGGCGCACAAGCTGCACCACGCGACAATCGGCAAGGAGGGCGGCGTCAGCTTCGGCTTCGTGGTCGCGCGCGATCCCGCCGCGCTCAAGCGCGAACTGCGCGCGCAGCGGGCCCGCGGCATCGCCGTTCTGCGCGAGGCGGTGGAGGAAGGCGCGCCGCGCCGCGGCTGAGCGGCCACTCCGCGGCTGCCGCTGCGTACGCTACTCCGGACGGGTCCAGATCCAGGTACCGACCGAGGCGAGCACGGCAACCGGGATCAGCGTCCACCATCCTCCGACGGTGAGCGCCACCACGCCCACGCTCAGCGCCATCATCGCCGTGGCGGCGACCTTGCCCTTGCGGCTCACCGCGCCGCGATCGCGCCAGGCGACGAGGTGGGGCCCGTACCGGGGGTGGGCATAGAGCCGCTCGGCCCATTCGGGATGGCTCTTGGAAAAGCACCAGGCCGCCAGCAGGTAGAACACCACGGTGGGCAGCAGCGGCACGAACATGCCGAGCGTCCCCAGCCCGACGAAGAAGAGACCGCCGGCGATCCAGAGCGGACGGCTAATCCTGCGCATAGCGCGCAGCGGTCTCCCGGATCAGCGCGATCATGTTCGGCACGCCCTGGGTGCGATTGGACGAGAGCTGGTTCTTCAGGTCGAACGGCTCGAGCGCGGCGGCGATGTCGGTCGCCGCGACATCCGCGGCTGGCCTGTCCTGCACCGCCGCGATCACCAGTGCGACGATGCCCTTGGTGATGGCCGCGTTGCTGTCCGCCAGGAAGTGCAAGGTGCCGTCCTCGCGCGCGGCAGGATAGACCCAGACGCTGGCCGAGCATCCGCGCACGCGGGTGGCGTCGGTCTTCAGCGCGTCGGGCATCGCGTCCAGCTCGCGGCCCAGTTCGATCAGCAGCCGATAGCGCTCGTCCCCGTCGAGGAACTCGTACTCTTCGCGGATATCGTCGAGAGATCGCATGCACTTGGCATTTAGAGGCGGGAACAGCGAGGGCAAGCGGAACATTGCCTGCGCAGAGCGTTCCTGTCAGGGAAGCTCCTATGCGCACAACGTAACGGATCCGCCATTCCCGGCCGCGCCGCTGTCCCGGGAAGATGGCGAGGAGCGATGTTCTTGAGGAAGTGCCGATGACCGACCGCAGCCACCCCTTCTTTGCGATGCACGGCCACGGCTTCGTGCGCGTGGCCGCCTCCACCCCGCGCGTGCGCACGGCGGACGTCGCCTTCAACCGCGACGCGGTGCTCGCCGAGGTGCGGCGGGCGCACGAGGCGCACGTCGACCTGCTGGTCTTCCCCGAGCTGTGCCTGTCCTCCTACGCCATCGACGACCTGCACCTGCAAAGCGCCCTGATCGAGGCGGTGGAAGCGGCGATCGCCGAGATCGTCACCGCCAGCGCCGATCTTTCGCCGGTGCTGCTGGTCGGGGCGGCGCTGCCGCGCAAGGGTCGGCTGTACAACTGCGCGCTGGTGATCGCGCAGGGCCGGCTGCTGGGCGTGGTCCCCAAGTCCTACCTGCCCAACTACCGCGAGTTCTACGAGAAGCGCTGGTTCGCCAGCGGCAAGGCGATCCGCAACGCCACCATCGCCGTGAACGGGCAGGAGGTGCCTTTCGGCGTCGACCTCGTCTTCGCCTCCGAAGTGCTGGCCAACTTCCGGTTCTTCGTCGAAATCTGCGAGGACTTCTGGGCCGCCACCCCGCCCAGCTCGCTCGGTGCGCTCGCCGGTGCGACGATCCTGTGCAACCTCTCGGCCTCCAATATCGTCATCGGCAAGTCGGACGAGCGGCACATGCTCTGCCGCTCGCAGTCCGCACGCGCGGCGGCAGCCTACATCTACTGTGCCGCCGGACACGGCGAGAGCACCACCGACCTCGCATGGGACGGGCAGGGGATCGTCTACGAATTGGGAGACCTGCTTGCCGAATCGGAGCGCTTCGCCCTCGACCCGGAGCTGTGCATCGCCGACGTCGACTGCGATCGCATCGCCATGGACCGCCTGCGCCTGCCGACCTTCAACGACGCCGCCGAAGTCGCCGGCCGCCCGGAGGAGACGTTCCGCACCATCCCCTTCGCCCACGCCCCGTCGACGGGAGACATCGGCCTGGTGCGGCCGATCCGCCGCTTCCCCTTCGTCCCCGCCCGCGCCGACAAGCTGGATGCCGACTGCTACGAAGCGTTCAACATCCAGGTCGACGGGCTGATGCGCCGGATGGAATCGACCCGCTCGCAGTCGCTGGTGATCGGCGTCTCGGGTGGCCTCGATTCCACTCACGCTCTGATCGTCGCGGCGCGCGCCTGCGATCGCCTCGGGCTGCCACGCACCACCATCCGCGGCTACACGATGCCCGGCTTCGGGACCAGCGAGGGCACTAAGTCGAACGCCTGGAAGCTGATGAACGCGGTGGGGATCACCGCCGAGGAGATCGACATCCGTCCCGCGGCCAGGACGATGCTCAAGGACATCGGCCATCCCTTCGCCGGCGGGGAGCCGGTCTACGACGTCACTTTCGAGAACGTGCAGGCGGGCCTGCGCACCGACTACCTGTTCCGCCTCGCCAGCCAGCATTCCGGCTTCGTGGTGGGGACCGGCGACCTTTCCGAGCTGGCGCTGGGCTGGTGTACCTATGGCGTCGGCGATCAGATGAGCCACTATGCCGTCAATGCCGGCGTGCCCAAGACGCTGATTCAGTACCTGATCCGCTGGTGCGCAACCACCGGCCAGTTCGAAGCCGCGACCGAGGAAATCCTGCTCTCGATCCTCGCCACCGAGATTTCCCCCGAGCTGGTCCCCGCCGGCGAGGATGGGGAGATCCAGAGCACCGAGGGGAAGATCGGGCCCTACGAGCTCAATGACTTCTTCCTCCACCACATCATGCGCTTCGGGCAGAAGCCGTCGAAGGTCGCCTTCCTGGCCTGGCACGCATGGCGCGACGCGGCGGCCGGCAACTGGCCGGCACATTTTCCCGAGGAGAAGAAGAACGCCTACGAGCTGGCGACGATCCGCTCGTGGCTGGAGCAGTTCCTGCGCCGCTTCTTCGCGTTCAGCCAGTTCAAGCGCTCGGCGATTCCCAACGGCCCGAAGGTTTCCTCCGGCGGCGCCCTGAGCCCGCGCGGCGACTGGCGTGCGCCCTCGGACGCGAGCGCGGCGGTGTGGCTGGCGGAGCTGGACGCGCGCGTCCCGTAAGTCGGCCTTGCGCCAGGCGGAAACGGCAGCGGCCACTGCCGGGCTCTCCTGCCCGGCGGTGGCCGCCGTGTCGACCGGTCGAAAGCGGCCTTAGCCGACCGTGCGCTCGCGCTCGCTGACCTCGAAGACTTCCAGGTGGTCGCCCGGCTTGATGTCGTTCGTGTCGGCCAGCACCACGCCGCACTCGAGGCCGGCGCGGACCTCGTCCACGTCGTCCTTGAAGCGACGCAGCGATGCGATGGTCGTGCGGCTGACGATGACGTCGTTGCGGGTGAGACGCGCGTTGATGCCCTTGCGGATGTAGCCCTCGACCACCAGCAGGCCCGCCGCCTTGTCGCGCTTGCCGGCCGGGAAGACCTGCTTGACCTCGGCGCGGCCGACGACCGTCTCGATCCGCTCGGGACCCCAGATGCCGGCCATCTGCTTGGCGACCTCGGCAGTCAGCTCGTAGATGATGTCGTAGTACATCATCGGCGTCTTGGTCTTCTCGAGCTGCTCGCGCGCCTTGGCGTTCGGGCGAACGTTGAAGCCCACGATCGGCGCGCCGCTGGCCGAGGCCAGGGTGACGTCCGATTCGGTGATGGCGCCCACGCCCGAGCTCAGGATGCGCACCTTGATCTCGTCGTTCGAGAGGGCGTTGAGCGCGGCGTTGATCGCCTCGACCGAACCCTGCACGTCGCCCTTGATGACCACCGGGTACTCGATGACGTTCTGCTTGGCGGCGAGCGCCGAGAACATCGTGTCGAGGCTGGTGGGCGCGGTGGCGGTGCGCTTGGCCGTGGCCTGCTCCTGGCGGTAGGACGAGACCTCGCGGGCACGCTGCTCGCTGTCGACCACCGAGAGGCGGTCGCCCGCCATCGGCACGCCGCCGATGCCCAGCACTTCCACCGGCATCGAGGGAGGCGCCGCCTTCACCTGGCGGCCCTTGTCGTCGAGCATGGCGCGCACGCGGCCGCTCTCGGTGCCGACGACGAGGATGTCGCCGACCTTGAGCGTGCCGCGGTTGACCAGCACGGTCGCCAGCGGGCCCTTGCCCTTGTCGAGCTTCGCCTCGATCACGGTCGCCTCGGCCTCGCGGTCGGGGTTGGCCTTGAGCTCCATGAGCTCGGCCTGGAGCAGGATCTTCTCGATTAGCTCGTCCAGGCCCGCGCCGGTCTTGGCCGAAACCTCGACGTCCTGCACTTCACCCGACATCGCCTCGACGACGACCTCGTGCTCCAGCAGGCGCTCGCGCACCTTCTGCGGGTTGGCCTCGTGCTTGTCGATCTTGTTGATCGCCACGATCATCGGCACGCCCGCGGCACGGGTGTGATTGATGGCCTCGACCGTCTGCGGCATGATACCGTCGTCGGCCGCCACCACCAGCACCACGATGTCGGTGACGTTGGCGCCACGCATGCGCATCTGGGTGAACGCGGCATGGCCCGGCGTATCGAGGAAGGTGACGAGCTCGCCGCCCTTGGTCTTGATCTGGTAGGCGCCCATGTGCTGGGTGATGCCGCCGGCCTCGCCGCGCACCACGTCGGTGCCGCGCAGCGCGTCGAGCAGGCTGGTCTTGCCGTGGTCGACGTGGCCCATGATCGTGACCACCGGCGGACGCGGCTGCAGCGTTTCCTCGGCGTCGACGTCGGTCGTCGTGTCGAGGTCGACGTCGCTCTCGGACACGCGCTGGATGTTGTGGCCGAACTCGGTCACGAGCAGTTCGGCCGTGTCCTGGTCGATCGTCTGGTTGACGGTGACCATCATGCCCATCTTGAACAGCGACTTGACGAGGTCCGCAGCCTTTTCGGCCATGCGGTTCGCCAGCTCGGCGACAGTGATCGCCTCGGGCACGACCACGTCGCGCACCTGCTTGTCACGCTGCTGCGACTGCCCGCCGAAGTGGGCGCGACGCTCCTTCTCGCGCGCGCGCTTCAGAGCGGCGAGCGAGCGGGCGCGGGCGCCCTCGTCGTCGTTGAGCGCACGGCTGACCGTGAGCTTGCCCGACTGGCGACGGTCGCCGCCCTTGTTGCGGTCGGGCTGCGAGCTGGGACGGGCCGGCGCGGCCGGGCCCTTCTTGGCGGCGTCCGGCTTCTTGGCGACGCCGCCGGTGCTGGCCGGGCTGGCCGAAGCGGTGCCCGCAGCCGGCGCGGCCGGCTCGGCACGGCGCGGCTCGGGACGCTGCACCGGGGTGAAGCGGCGCGGCGCCGGCACCGGCGTCGCTGCGGGAGCGGGGGCTGGAGCGGCGGCTGCAGCAGCAGGAGCGGCGGCGCGGGCGGTCTCGGGCGCCGGGGCGGCGGGCGCCTCGGCAGGAGCCTGCGCGGCGGGAGCCGGAGCCTCCACCGGAGCGGCGTCTTCGACCACGGCCGGAGCCTCGGCGGCTGCGGCGGCCTCGGCAGCGGCCTGGGCGGCGGACGCGGCAGCCTCCTCCTCGGCCCGGCGGTTGTCCTCGGCGCGGCGCTTCTCTTCCTCGATTGCGCGTAGCTTCTCTTCCTGCTCGCGGCGAGTCGCCTCCTCGAGCATCGCCAGGCGCGCTTCCTCGGCCTCGCGCTGCAGGCGCGCGACGCGCTCCTGCGGCGTCTCGTTGGACGGGGCGGGACGCTTGACCGGCGGCGGCGCTGCCGGACGCGGCGCGGCGGCCTGCGGAGCCGGGGCGGGCGCCGCCGGAGCGGGCGCGGCCTCGGCTTCGCCGGGCTTGCCGATCAGCTTGCGGCGCTTCACCTCGACCACCACCTTGTTGGTGCGGCCGTGGCTGAAGGTCTGCTTGACCTCACCCGCTTCCACCGAGCGCTTAAGCCCAAGCGGCTTGCGGCCCAGGGTCGGTTTGTTGTCGGTCTCGCTCATATTTCTCGTCTTCGCCCTTCGGTCAATTCGTCGTCGCGGACGCGGCGTGTGCCGGTTCGCTGGCATTCTTCATGCCTTCATCATCCATGCCGGTCTCGCCGTCTTGCCGGCTGGTGACCTGCCCCTGGAAATGCAGGAGGCGCTGCAGTTGCGTTTCGACTCGCTCGGCCGCCCCGCGATCGTTCAGCGCCAGGTGAACGACGTTGTCGCGGCCCAATGCCACAGACAGCGTCTCCCGGTCCAGAGGCAAGCGCGTGCCTTTCAGACCGGATCCTTCCGCCTCGCGACCCACCCGCCAGGCCTGGTCGAGCTTGCGCGACCCGTCCTCGCGCGCGTCGGCGGCATGGGCCAGCCACGTGACCCGGCCCTCTCGCGCGTTCTGCGCAATCCGGTCCGAGCCCATGAGCAGCCTGCCCGATTTGAGTTCGAGGCCCAGCCGGTCGGTCAAGGCGCGCGACAGCGCCGCCTCGATCCGATCCGCCAGGTCGTCGGGAATGGTGAGCGGCGCGCCCTTGTGGGCCCGCGCCAGCGCTCCCTTCAGTTTGTTCTTCTGGATCGCCTTTTCAAGGTCTGCGCGCGAAACGCCGATCCACGCGCCGCGCCCGGGGGCGCGCGCGTGGACGTCGGGAAGAACCAATCCCTCCGGCGAGATCGCCAGCCGGATCAGGTCCTGCCGCGCAGCCTTCCGGCCGGAGAGGATGCAGGTCCTCTCCGCCGGGTCGCCGTCGATGTCGGAGCTTACGCGCTCATTGCGAGGATTCCGCATCGGCGGCCTCCTCGGCTTGCGGCTCGTCCTGCGCGTCCGGCTCGTCGTCGAACCAGTGCGCGCGCGCAGCCATGATGATCTCGTTACCCTGCTCTTCGGTCAGGCCGTACTCGCCGAGCACGCCGCCCTTGTCCTCGTCGCGGGCGCGGCGGTTCACCGAGCCGTCGCGGCGGCGCTGCTCGGTGCGCTTCTTGGCGATGAGCTCGTCCGTGGCGAGGTCGGCGAGGTCGTCGAGCGTCTTGATGCCGCTCTTGCCCAGCGTGACCAGCATCGCCTCGTTGAGGTGCGGCAGGTCGGCCAGCGCGTCCTCGACGCCCAGGCTACGGCGCAGCTCGCGGTTCGCTTCCTCGCGCCGCTCGAGCGCCTCGTGCGCGCGGCTCTGCAGTTCCTCGGCGAGCTCCTCGTCGAAGCCCTCGATGTTCGCCAGCTCGGCGACGTCGATGTAGGCGACTTCCTCCAGCTCGCTGAAGCCTTCGGCCACCAGCAGCTGCGAGAGCGTCTCGTCGACGTCGAGTTCCTCCTCGAACATCTTCGAGCGCTCGACGAATTCCTTCTGGCGCTTCTCCGAGCTCTCGGCCTCGGTCATGATGTCAATCTGCGAGCCGGTCAGCTGCGAAGCAAGGCGCACGTTCTGGCCGCGGCGGCCGATCGCGAGGCTGAGCTGGTCGTCGGGCACCACCACCTCGATGCGGCTCTCCTCCTCGTCGATGACGACGCGGCTGACGGTCGCGGGCTGGAGCGCGTTGACGACGAAGGTCGCGGTGTCCTCGCTCCAGGGGATGATGTCGATCTTCTCGCCCTGCAGTTCCTGCACGACGGCCTGGACGCGGCTGCCCTTCATGCCGACGCAGGCGCCGACCGGGTCGATCGAGTGGTCGTGGCTGATGACGCCGATCTTGGCGCGCGAGCCCGGGTCGCGGGCGGCGGCCTTGATCTCGATCACGCCATCGTAGATCTCGGGCACTTCCTGCGCGAACAGCTTCTTCATGAAGTCGGGGTGGGCGCGCGACAGGAAGATCTGCGGGCCGCGGTTCTGGCGCTCGACCCGCAGCACCAGCGCGCGCACGCGCTCGCCGACGCGGGCGGCCTCGCGCGGGATCTGCTGGTCGCGGCGGATCACGCCCTCGGCGCGGCCGAGGTTGACGATGACGTGGCCGAACTCGACCGACTTGATGACGCCGGTGATGACTTCGCCGGCGCGGTCCTTGAATTCCTCGTACTGGCGATCACGCTCGGCGTCGCGGACCTTCTGGAAGATCACCTGCTTGGCCGATTGCGCGTCGATGCGGCCGAGGTCCACCGGGGGCAGCGGATCGACGATGAAGTCGCCGATCTGCGCGCCCTTCTGCAGCTTCTCGGCCTGCTTGAGGTCGACCTGCTTGAAGTAGTCCTCCACCTCCTCGACCACCTCGACGACGCGCCATAGGCGCAGGTCGCCGGTGCGCGGGTCGAGCTTGGCCCGGATGTCGTTCTCGGCGCCGTAGCGGTTGCGGGCCGACTTCTGGATGGCTTCTTCCATCGCCTCGATGACGATCGACTTGTCGATCATCTTCTCCGACGCGACGGAGTTCGCGATCGCGAGCAGCTCGGCGCGGTTGGCGGAAATCGCACTGGCCATGGCTTAGTCTTCCTGTTCCTCAAGAATGTCGTCCGCGCCACTGGTGTCCAGCGGCCGGGTTGCTGCGATGAGCTTGTCGGTAAGGATCAGCCTTGCCGACTGGATGTCCGCCAGCGGGAAGCTGACGCGGCCGGACTTGCGGTCCTCCAGCGTCACCGTCTCTGCGCCGGCCTCGCCCTCGATCCCGACGAGGTCGCCGTGGAGCGCCTTGCGGTTGCCCTCGACGGGGGTGACGAGGTTCACCTTCGCCTCGTGGCCGGCCCAGGCGGCGTAGTCCTTGGGGCGGGTGAGCGGGCGGTCGATGCCGGGCGAGCTGACCTCGAGGCGATAGGCCTCCGCGATCAGCACTTCGCCCGCTTCCTCCAGCGCGTCCATGCGGTCGGAGATGCGGTGCGAGAGCGCCACGCAGTCGTCGAGGACAAGCTGGCCGGTCTCGGGCCGCTCGGCCATGACCTGGAGCGCGATCTCGTCGTCTCCCACTTCGCTCTTGCCGAAGATGCGCACGCGCACGAGGTCGAAGCCCAGGGCCCTGACCTCGGGTTCGATCACTTCGGTAAGGCGTGCGGTATCGACCAATCCTGGCTCCGTTTCGTGTGTGCTCAATGGCATGCGCAACAGGTGCAACGCGGTTTCGCGCCGGCCCCTACCGGCGCCAGCCCGTTCGTTGTTTCACCAATTACGGGATGAGGCGCAGATAAGCGCGATTCCGGGAAATTGCAAGCGGAGATGGCACGGTGGCCTGTGCTCCAAAAACTTTCCCGCCGGCTCTAGGCGGCGTCGGTGTGCCGCGTGCCAGGCAGGGCGATCTCGGGCAGGCGGCCCAGCGCCGGGCGGGCGAGCAGATAGCCCTGCAGGTAGCGCAGGCCCAGCCCGCGCAGGGTCTCGTACTCAGCCAGCGTCTCGATCCCCTCGGCGATGACGGTGATGCCGATCGCCTCCGCCATGCGCGCCACGCCCTCCACGATCAAACGGCGCGGCCGGTTGGCGTCGATCCCGCGCACGAGTTCCATGTCGAGCTTGATGAAGTCCGGCTGGAAGCGGGCCAGCAGCGCCAGTCCCGAGTAGCCGGCGCCGAAATCGTCAAGCGCTGTGGCAAATCCCATCCTGCGATAGGTCTCGACGATGGTGCGGACGTGGTCGGTGTCGACGATCCGCTCGTTCTCGGTGAATTCGAACAGCAGCCTGTCGGTGGGAAAGCCGGTCTCCTGCGCGGTCTTGAGGGTCAGCTGGATGCAGGCGACGGGCGAGTAGACCGCGTTCGGCAGGAAGTTGATCGAGAGCCGGGCTCCGGTGTCGAGGATGCCCGCCGCCACCGCGCCCCGGATCGCGGCGACCCGGCACTGCTGGTCGAAGGCGTAACGGTTGTCCGGCGTCACGCGTGACAGGACCGCGCCGGCGCCTTCGCCGGCCTGGCTGCGCACCAGCGCCTCGTAGGCGAAGACCTCGCCGGTCTCGGCATCGACGATCGGCTGGAACGCCATCGCGATCCCGAAGTCATGCTCCGGAGAGTGGCAACCCTGGCAGCCCGTCGGCATGCGTCCTCGCCTCCTGGTCGCGCGGATGGATCCCGCGAAGTTCTGAAGATGGGTGAAAGCGGAAGAACGATGGCGGGTCCGGACCTTGGTTCCCGCCGATCGGCGAGGACCCCCGCTCCTCAAACGACGGGGCCGGCGCCCGGTTCCCCGGGCGGCGGGGCGCCTGCACGGCCGCGGTGCAGGCCGTGCTTCTTGAGGCAGTGGCGCAACTGGTCGTAGGTCAGCCCCAGCGCCCCGGCCGCCTTGCGCTGGTTCCAGCGCAGCCGCTCCAGCGCCGCCAGCAGGAGGCTGCGCTCGTGCGCCTCCACGGCCTCGCGCAGGGATGCGGGGAGGGCGCTGGGGAGGGGGGCGGGGCGCTCCGGCGACGCCGTCTCCGGCGCCGAGGCGCAGGGCAGAGCCGGCGCCGCTGCGGCCAGCCCGCGCAGCGTCCACTCGCTGGCGAAGGGATCGAACACCACCGCGTCGATCGCCGTCGCCGCCTCGCCCCAGCGGTACACCGCGCGCTCGACGACGTTGCGCAGTTCGCGCACGTTGCCTGGCCAGTCGTGCGCCTCCAGGGCCGCCATCGCCGCGGCGGAGAAGCCGGGCCAGCGCTCCCACTCCAGCTCGCTCGCCATGCGGCGGCCGTAGTAGTCGGCCAGCTCGGCGACGTCGCCCTCGCGCGCGCGCAGCGGCGGCAGGGTGATGACCTCGAAGCTCAGGCGGTCGAGCAGGTCGGCGCGGAACGTGCCCTCGTCCGCCATGCGCGGCAGGTCGGCGTTGGTGGCGGCGACGATCCGCACATCCACTGTCAGCGGCCGCGACGAGCCGATCCGCACCACCTCGCCGTATTCGATCGCGCGCAGCAGGCGTTCCTGCGCCGCCATCGACAGGTTGCCGAGCTCGTCGAGGAACAGGGTGCCGCGATCGGCCTCCTCGAAGCGCCCGGCGCGCGCGCGGGTGGCGCCGGTGAAGGCCCCCGCCTCGTGGCCGAACAGCTCCGCCTCGATCAGCGTTTCGGGCAGCGCGGCGCAGTTGAGCGTGACCAGCGGCTCGCCCCAGCGCGGCGACAGGCGGTGGAGCCGCTGCGCGATCAGCTCCTTGCCCGTCCCGCGCTCACCGATCACGAGCACCGGGCGGCGCACCGCCGCGGCGCGGCTCGCCCGCTCGACCGCGTCGAGGAAGGCGGTGGACTGGCCGATGAACTGCGTCTCGCGCTCCATGCCCAAAACTTAGTGGTTTTTCCCGTTCATTGGCAATTCATTTTCAAACCTCCGCTCCGCGCATCCCTGAAAAGCGCGGAAATCCGGCCGGATCACGATTTGGCACGGAGGTTGCTGTAAGATCCGCAAGACGTTCAGGACCAGAGGAAACACCACGATGCTCCCGATCACCGCCCCGACTTCCGGACCCGGACCGCAGCGCACCGCGCCGGCTCGCACCCGGCTCGACTGGGTCATCATCGTCAGCCTGCTGGCGATGGGCGCGCTCAACCTGCTGGCGCTCGCCGACAAGGTCGGCGTGGCGCAGGCGCAGGCCGCACCGGTCCACGCCTGCGGAGCGCCGCTCGCATGAGCAGGCTCGACGCAGAGATCGAAGTGCTTCAAAATCCGGGCAAGGCCGAAAGCCGCGCCTACCGCTTCGAGGCGGACCATGCCGGCGAGCCGACCCGGCCCACGAACCACGCACGAGGAAACACCGCCATGGGCATCTTCTCCCGCACCCGCGACATCGTCGCCGCCAACTTCAACGACCTGCTCGACAAGGCGGAAGACCCGGCCAAGATGATCCGCCTGATCATCCTGGAGATGGAGGAGACGCTGGTCGAGGTGCGGACCAGCTCGGCCCGCACCATCGCGGACCAGAAGGAGCTGCGCCGGCACGTGGGCAAGCTGGAGAAGCTGCAGGCCGACTGGGCCGACAAGGCCCAGCTCGCGCTCAGCAAGAACCGCGAGGACCTGGCCCGCGCCGCGCTGCTGGAGCGCAAGAAGGCCACCGACATGGCGGAGCAGCTTGCAGCCGAGATCCTCGTGCTCGACGACGCCCTGCGCGCCTACGAGGCGGATATCGAGAAGCTGCAGACCCGCCTGCGCGAGGCCCGCAGCCGGCAGTCGTCGATCGCGGCGCGCTTGCAGAGCGCGGAAAACAGGGTCAAGCTGCGCACGCTGCTGTCGAACGAGCGCGTGGACGAGGCGATGGCCCGGTTCGACCAACTCGAGCGCCGCGTCGACTATGCGGAAGGCCGTGCCGAGGCAATGAGCCTCTCCGACCGCCGCCAGCCCACGCTCGCCGAGGAGATCGCCGCGCTCGCCGATGGCGACACCATCGAGGCGGAGCTCGCCGAGATGAAGCGGGCGATGGGCGCCAAGCCGCAGACCGAACAGTAACGCTGCATTTCGAGGGAAGGGAAAAGACAGTGTCACGCGGACAGTTCTATCTCGACAAGTCGAACGCCAAGCTCGCCGGCGTCTGCGCCGGGATCGCCGACTACACCGAAGTGGATGCGTTCTGGGTCCGCCTTGCCGCGGTGCTCCTGCTGATCTTCGTCTCGCCGGTGGTGATCCCGATCTACATCGCCGTCGCCGTGCTGGCCGACAAGCGGCCGATCGGCCTCTACTCCGAGGAAGAGGAGATGCGCCTGCTGCGCCGCTACGAGCGCCGCCGTGCCCGCAAGGGCCTGGGCCGCGCCTCGGGCTCGCGTCGCCTCGACTCCGACCTGTCCGACATGGACCGGCGGATCGCGGAGATGGAAGCGCACTATTCCAACAGCAACTCGCGCCTCGCGGCCGAGATCGACAGCTTGCGCTGACCGCATCCGGGCGTTCGCGCAGAGCCCCGGGCATCGGCCCGGGGCCAACAGGGACACACACGACATGTTCAACTTCGGCGACCTCATCCCCATCGTCGCGCTTTCCATCCCGCTGATGGCGATCTGGACGCGGCACCAGCGCAAGATGGCTGAGATCCAGGCGGAGGCCACGGCGGAGAAGGCGGCGCTCTACGCCACCAACAACGCCGAGATGGAACAGCGCATCCGCGTGCTGGAACGCATCATCACCGAGGGCGGGTACGACACCGCGCTGCAGATCGAGGCGCTGCGCGACACGCGCCAGGTCCAGGCGGCGCGCGGTCCCGCGGCCGACACCGTCAACTGAGGAGGCGGCGATGAACTGGGGCGGCCCCGAATTCGTGATCGCCATCATCGCCCTCTCGACGGGCGGCTGGCTGGTCAACAACTGGATCCGCGCGCGCCACGGCTATGCGCTGGAGGACGAGTGGAGCGGCAAGACCGAGCGGCCCGACCATGCCGCCGCCGCGCGGCTGGCCGAGGAGAACGCCGCGCTGCGCGCCCGGGTCGAGGCGCTGGAAGGGCGCGCCGCCGTGCTCGAGACGATCGTCACCGACACCGGCTACGCCACCGCCGCGCAGATCGAGAGCCTGCGCACGCTCCCGCAGGAGGTCCACGCACGATGAGCTTCGGGGATTTCATGGGCCTGTCCGCCGTGCTGGGCAGCATGATCGCGGTCTTCGGCATTCTCGCGGGTGTGTACAAGCGCCGGCTGGAGTACCTCGAGCGCAAGCTGCAGATCACCGCCGGTGCTACGGCGGAAAAGGCCGCGCAGTACGCCACCCACAACAGCGAGATGGAAAACCGCTTGAGAGTCCTGGAAAGGATTGTCACGGAGGGAGAAGGCGGCCGCGACATCGCGCTGCAGATCGAAGCCCTGCGCGAGCGCGATGCGCCGGGCGTGCTGACGAAGGTGACCACGCAATGAGCTTCTGGACTGCCGTCGTCGTGCTGTTCTCCGTCGGCTGCGTGACATGGCTCAAGGCCCAGCGCTACCGCGCCCTCGGCCATTCGCAGCGCGACACTAGCGGCGACTACGACCACACCGCGCGCGAGCACGAGCTGGAGCGCGAGGTGGAGGAGATGCGCAAGCGCATCGCCGTGCTCGAGCGGATCGCCACCGACGACCAGCGCGGCAAGGATCTGGCGCGGCAGATCGAGTCGCTGCGCGACTGAGGCGCGTGGCCCCTTGACAGTTAGTGCCAGATAGGTTATAAGCTNTGCGGAGCGTGCGCACGTTCCGAAGCGGTGTTTCGGGCCGGCGTCGTGGGCCGTACGCGAGTGCAAGTCGTGGACCACGCCCACAGCGTCCCCCGGAGCGGTTCCGGGTACCGCGATCCGTCGAGGTACCAAGGCCTTCCGCAAACGGCCGGCCCTCACGAGGGTGGTTTCCCGGAAGTAGCCTGAGAGGACCGGCGCTCGCCTGCGAGTCCGCGCCGCCGGTTCGTTCCGCTCCGCCAGGACCGAGCCGGGCTGCCAGCATGCTACCCGGCCGTTCGCACAGAGCAGGCCCCCTCCTTGCGTGCCGCAAGGACGCCCCGACGCCGGCCCGATGTTCCTTCTTCGGCTGCGTTCCTACCCAGGCGTTATCCCGCGCTCGCCGGCGGGCGATGGCGTGTACGCGGCGCGATCGAGAGGGGCGGGTGGCCCCCACCCCCCTCTCGGCCCTGGCTCCGACTCAGCGGACCTCCCGGCTCAGCGGAACATGCCGCTCCGTACCGAGGACACCACGCCGCTGGTGCGGCCCACCAGCAGCAGGTCGTTGCCGGCGCGGACGTAGCGGTAGCCCTGCGGCGGCGCCTTGATGCCGCGGTAGCGGCGGTAGTCGACTTCCTGGTAGTTGCGCGCGTGGCGGCTGTCGAAGCGGTCCCCCTTGCGGAAGGTCTTGTAGGTGACCTTCTTCGTCACGACGGTCCGATGGTGGTCGTCCTTCGCGAGGGCGGGGACGGCCGACACGGCAGGGGCGACCAGCGCGGCGGCGATCAGGGCGGCAGTGAACCTCTTCATTGTGCGACTCCTTCTGGGCTCGTTGTCGCCGGGGATAATGCGCGAGGGGGGTCTGGGGAGCCGTAATCAATTGTTGCAAATTGTCGCGAGGGGCCCACATGGCGAGGAACGATGGCACGCCACCAGACCACTCCCGAACAGCACTCCGTCCGCCTGCTCAAGGTGGGCGAGCAGGTGCGCCATATCCTGTCAGAGATCCTCGCGCGCCAGCAGGTGCATGACAGCACGCTCAGCGCCCACTCGGTCTCGGTGACCGAGGTGCGCATGACGCCCGACCTGCGGCAGGCGACCGTCTACGTGAAGCCCCTGCTGGGCGAGGACGAAGAGGCGGTGCTCAAGGCGCTGCGCACCAACACCGCGTTCTTCCAGCGGGAGGTGGCGCAGCGGCTCAAGCTGAAGTTCGCCGCCAAGATCCGCTTCCGCCCCGACGAGACCTTCGACGAGGCGAGCCGGATCGACGCGCTGCTGAACGATCCCCGGGTCAAGCGCGACCTCGAGGACTGAGCCCTCCGGGTCAGTCGCTCTCGAACGCCAGCCGCGCCGCCGACCAGTCGCCCGCCGCCGCGGCGCGCGCGGGGATGCGGAAGCGGTAGGTCCCGGTCTCGGCCCAGCTCCACTCCATCATGTCGTCGTGGGCGAGCTGCAGCAGCAGCAGGTCGTCGCCGTCCGGCTGCGCCGCCTCGGGCGCCGCGCCGAACATGCGGTGCTGCAGGACCGGCGGCAGGCGGTACTCGCGGTTGATCCGCGCCAGCACCTCTGCGGGCATCGCCGCCAGCGTCTCCGGCGGGCCGGAGACCATCGCGCGCAGCGAGATCGTCGCGAGCTGCGCGAGCGAGCCGGAGACGTGGCGCCGCACGATCTCGCCGTAGCGCTCGTGGACCTCGGACAGGATGTCCGCGGCGACCTCCCGTTCCTCGGCGGTCAGCGGGGTCCAGGGATCGCGCCCCTCGACGAAGCCGTCGAGCGCGCGCACCATTTCCGGCAGCTCGGCGCGCTGGGCCTGGAGCAGCTCCGCCTCGGCCTCGATCCGCTCCAGCTCCTCGCGCGCGTCCTGCACCGCGTAAGGCGCGGCGTCGGGATCGTGCGCGACCTCGGCCAGCGCGCCGCGCTGGCGAGCGGCCGCCTCGGCCCAGGCGGCCAGCGGCGTCGCGCCATCGTCGAGTGCCTCGTGGAGCTGGTCCGCGAGGTGGATCATCGAGTGCCACCACAAGGCCTCCACCGGCGCGCCCACCCCGGCGGCGTAGAAGGGATGGTCGCGCAGCATGGCCTCCCCCGCGAGGCGCTCGGCCAGGGCGTCCTCGATCGCCGCGTCGTCGGCGCTGCCGGAAAGCTCCAGGGCGACGGGCTCGACCGGCCAGAACGGGAAGAACCAGCGGCTGAGCCGGCCCGCGCGCACCGGGAAGGGCGCGCCGCCGGCGTCGTAGGCGGGGGGCAGCCCCTCAGGCGGGTCGGCGAAGTCGGCGCCGTCCGGCACCGCCACGACCGCGCCGGCGCCGAGGAAGAACGCCAGCGAGCCGCGGTTGGGCAGCGGCGCGCCGGGGGTGAGGGCGGCCAGCTCGGCCAGGTCGATCTGGGCGGCGAACGGCAGCGGCGTGCCCGCCGCGTCGCGCGGCCAGGGCCTGTCGCCGAGGCGTGGCAGGCCGCCGAACCAGCTGCGATCGCCGAACCAGTCGCGGCTGCGCTCCCGCGGCTTGCGCACGAGCACCACCGGCCCGGGCGCCAGCAGGCGAGGCGCCGGGGCTAATGGCTGCGGCGGTGGCGGTGGCGGTGGCGGGGCGGGCGGGGTCGATGCCGGGACGGGCTCCGCGGCTTCGGGCTCGGCGGCCGGCTCCTCGGGCCATTCGAACGGTGCGAGCGGGGGCGGGCGCCGGCGGGTGACGAGCGCGGCTACGATCGCCAGCACCAGTCCCAGCCCAAGCAGCGCCAGCACCGCGGCCTCGCGGCCCTGCAGGGCGATGAGGCGGGCGGCGATGCGGTCCGGCCCGGTGAACGCCCCGCGCAGCGGCGCCTGTCCGACGTAGGCCGCGATGGCGGCCGGCGGGGCGAAGGCGGCCAGCGCGGCGATCAGTCTCTTCATGCCCGTTCCCGATCCCTGCATCCTCGTTCCGGCCCCGGGCCGCCGGCGGCCCGGCACCGGATGTCCCGGGGGATGTTACGGGGAAACGAGCCGGGGAGAAGCCCGCCGCCCCCGATGCGCGCCGGGTCGGGCGATGTTATCCCCAGCAAGCGATGGCCAAGCTCTATTTCTACTATGCCAGCATGAACGCCGGCAAATCGACCACGCTGCTGCAGGCGGACTTCAACTACCGCGAGCGCGGCATGCGCACCATGCTGTGGACCGCCGCCATCGACGATCGCACCGCCGTTCTCGGGTCCGAGCATGCGATCGAGAGCCGGATCGGGCTTCATGCCGCGGCGCATCGCTTCGGGGCCGAGACCGACCTGCTCGACCAGGTGCGCGCGGCCCACGCGGTGGAACCGATCTCCTGCGTGCTGGTGGACGAGGCGCAGTTCCTCACTCCCGACCAGGCCTGGGAGTGCGCGGACATCGCCGACAAGGCGGGTATCCCGGTGCTCTGCTACGGCCTGCGCACCGACTTTCGCGGCGAGCTGTTTCCCGGCGCGGCGGTGCTGCTGGGGATCGCCGATACCCTGGTCGAGCTGAAGGCGGTCTGTCACTGCGGGCGCAAGGCCTCGATGAACCTGCGCGTCGACGACACCGGCCGGGCCGTCAGCGAAGGCGCGCAGACCGAGATCGGGGGCAACGACCGCTACGTCGCGCTGTGCCGCCGCCACTTCAGCGAGGCGCTGGGCCGCTGACCCGCAGCATCCCGGACTTTCCACCCGGGTGCATTGACGATATCGCCCGGGTAAATGTATGGGCCCGCGAAAGCACGCGGCCCGCGAAAGGACCAAGGCATGCCCGTGACCGTATTCTACAAGGACGAGGTGATCGCCCGCGGCTCGCCCAGCGATTTCGTCGGCGCGCTGCGCGACCTCGGCCCGCTCGCCCGCAGCAGCGACCTGCTCGCCTTCGACGACGACACCGGGCGGCAGGTCGACCTCGACCTTTCCGGCGCCGCCGCGCCGCGCCCCCGCGGGCGCCCGGCGCTGGGCGTGGAGGCGCGCGAGGTGACGCTGCTGCCGCGGCATTGGGAGTGGCTCTCGGCCCAACCCGGCGGCGCCTCGGTAACGCTGCGCAAGCTGGTCGAGGCGGCGATGCGCGCCGGGCGCAGCGAGCGCGAGTGCCTCGATGCGGCGTGCCGCTTCCTCACCGTCATGGCCGGCGACCGCCCCGGCTACGAGGAGGCGATCCGCGCGCTCTACGCCGGCGACCGGGAGAACTTCGACGCGCTCTGCGTGCTGTGGCCCAGCGCCGTGGCCGCGCATGCCCGCGCGCTCGCCTGGCCGCGGGACGCCGGCTGATGCCGCACGGCTGGATCATCCTCGACAAGCCGCTCGGCCTTGGCTCGACCCAGGCGGTGGCGGCCGTGAAGCGCAACTTGCGCGAGGCGGGGTACGGCAAGAAGGTGAAGGTCGGCCACGGCGGCACGCTCGACCCGCTCGCCTCAGGCATCCTCCCGGTGGCGCTGGGCGAGGCGACCAAGCTGGCGGGGCGGATGCTAGACAGCAGCAAGGCCTACGCATTCACGGTGCGCTTCGGCGAGGAGACCGACACGCTCGATCTCGAAGGCCGGGTGATCGCCACCAGCGCGGTGCGCCCCTCCCGCGACGAGGTGGCGGCGGTGCTACCCCGCTTCACGGGTCCGATCGTGCAAGTGCCGCCCGCCTACTCGGCGCTGAAGGTCGATGGCGAGCGCGCCTACGATCTCGCCCGCGCCGGGGTGGACGTGGCGCTGAAGGCGCGCGACGTCACGATCCACGCGCTCGAGATCGTCGAGCAGGAGCAGCAGGCCGAGGGAGAGGTCACTCTCCTGGCGAGCGTGTCCAAGGGCACTTATATCCGCAGCCTGGCGCGCGACATCGCGCAGGCTCTGGGCTCGTGCGGCACCGTCACCATGCTCCGCCGCACCCAGGCCGGGCCGTTCGACCTCAGTCACGCGATTTCGCTGGACAAATTGAACGAAGTCGGTAAGGGCGCGCCTCTTGAACAGATACTCTTGCCGCTGGAGGCGGGGCTGGACGACATCCCGGCCATCGACCTCGACCCGGAGCAGGCAAGGGCGGTCCGCCAGGGCCGCGTTCTGACCGGAATGCCCCATGATGATGGGCTGTACTGGGCGAGGCAAGGGACCGTTCCCGTCGCGCTGGTGGAGCTTTCGGACGGAGACGTCCGCGTCGTCAGGGGTTTCAACCTCACGGATGTCGCGGAGTAACGTACATGTCGGTCACCGCCGAGAAGAAGCAGGACATCATTTCGGACAACGCCCGCGCCGCTGGCGACACGGGCAGCCCCGAAGTTCAGGTCGCGATCCTCACCGAGCGCATCAAGAACCTGACCGAGCACTTCAAGTCGCACCACAAGGACAACCACTCGCGTCGCGGCCTGCTGGCCATGGTCAACAAGCGCCGCTCGCTGCTCGACTACCTCAAGAAGAAGGATGTCGAGCGGTACAACGCTCTGATCCAGAAGCTTGGTCTGCGCAAGTGACGTGAAGCCCCGGCCCGCCCTTCGGCGGGCCGTTTGGTATTTGCGTCCCGGCGCCGCCGATGACCCATCGGGCGTCATCGCCGGATGGTACAAGGAAACCCCGCTTTTCGCGGGAATGACGAGAAAAGGGGCGAGGCTTCGCAATAAGGCGGAGTCCGAGCCGATGGGGCGAGACATGCCCCGCACCGGACCGGGACGGTATCCCCGGCAGTAAACCCCGCCGTTGCAATAGGGCCGGCGGGTCGAGGAAATTTCATATGTTCGACGTCAAGACCGTAAGCATGGAGTGGGGCGGCAAGACCCTCACCCTGGAAACCGGCCGCATCGCCCGTCAGGCCGACGGCGCGGTCCTCGCCACCTACGGCGAAACCGTGGTGCTCTGCGCGGTGACCGCCGCCAAGTCGGTGAAGGAAGGCCAGGACTTCTTCCCGCTGACCGTGCACTACCAGGAGAAGTTCTCCTCGGCGGGCCGCATCCCCGGCGGCTTCTTCAAGCGCGAGCGTGGCGCCACCGAGAAGGAGACGCTCACCAGCCGCCTGATCGACCGTCCGGTGCGCCCGCTGTTCCCCGAGGGCTTCTACAACGAGATCAACTGCATCGCGCAGGTCCTCAGCTATGACGGCGAGACCGAGCCCGACGTCGTCGCGATGATCGCCGCCTCGGCCGCGCTCACCATCTCGGGCGTGCCCTTCATGGGCCCGATCGGCGCCTGCCGCGTCGGCTTCGTCGACGGCGCCTACACGCTGAACCCGAAGCAGGACGCCGCGCTCACCGACGGTCGCCTGGACCTCGTCGTCGCCGCCACCGGCGATGCCGTGATGATGGTCGAATCGGAAGCCAAGGAGCTGACCGAGGAAGAGATGCTGGGCGCCGTCATGTTCGCGCATGACGAGTGCAGGAAGGTGGTCGACCTCATCATCGACCTGGCCGAAAAGGCCGCCAAGGATCCCTGGGAAGTCGACCTGTCGGACAACACCGCCGACATCAAGAAGAAGCTCAAGAGCCTGGTCGGCAAGGACATCGCCGCCGCCTACAAGCTGACCAACAAGTCGGCCCGCTCGGACGCGCTCAATGCCGCCCGCGCCAAGGCGAAGGAAGCGTTCTCCGACGAGACGCCGCAGACCCAGATGGTCGCCATCAAGACCATGAAGAAGGTCGAGGCGGACGTCGTGCGCAGCGCCATCCTCAAGGACGGCCAGCGCATCGACGGTCGCAAGCTCGACCAGGTCCGCCCGATCGAATCGATGGTCGGCTTCCTGCCGCGCACCCACGGCTCGGCGCTGTTCACCCGCGGCGAGACGCAGACCATCTGCACCACCACCCTGGGCACCAAGGACGCCGAGCAGATGATCGACGGCCTGGAAGGCCTGTCGTACTCGTCGTTCATGCTGCACTACAACTTCCCGCCCTACTCGGTCGGTGAAGTCGGCCGCTTCGGCGCCCCGGGCCGCCGCGAAGTCGGCCACGGCAAGCTGGCGTGGCGCGCGCTGCACCCGGTGCTCCCCGCCAAGGAGGACTTCCCCTACACCATCCGCGTCCTCTCGGACGTGACCGAGTCGAACGGCTCGTCCTCGATGGCGACCGTCTGCGGCGGCTGCCTGTCGATGATGGATGCGGGCGTCCCGATCGCGCGCCCCGTCTCGGGCATCGCCATGGGCCTGATCCTGGAAGGCGACGAGTTCGCCGTGCTCTCGGACATCCTGGGCGACGAGGACCACCTCGGCGACATGGACTTCAAGGTCGCGGGCACCGAGAACGGCATCACCACGATGCAGATGGACATCAAGATCGCCGGGATCACCAAGGAGATCATGGGCAAGGCGCTGGAGCAGGCGAAGGCCGGCCGCGCGCACATCCTGGGTGAGATGACCAAGGCGCTGGGTTCGGCCCGCACCGAGCTGTCGGCCCATGCCCCGCGCATCGAGACGATCCAGATCGACAAGTCGAAGATCCGCGACGTCATCGGCACCGGCGGCAAGGTGATCCGCGAGATCGTGGCCGAGACCGGCGCCAAGGTCGACATCGACGACGAGGGCGTGATCAAGATCAGCTCGTCCGATATCGCGCAGATCGAAGCCGCCAAGAAGTGGATCCTCGGCATCGTCGAGGAAGCGGAAGTCGGCAAGATCTACAAGGGCAAGGTCGTCAACATCGTCGACTTCGGCGCCTTCGTGAACTTCATGGGCGGCAAGGACGGCCTCGTCCACGTCTCCGAGATGAAGAACGAGCGCGTGGAAAAGCCCACCGACGTCGTCAAGGAAGGCCAGGAGGTCTACGTCAAGGTCCTCGAGATCGACCAGCGCGGCAAGGTCCGCCTGTCGATGCGCGTCGTCGACCAGGACACCGGCGCGGCGCTGGAGGACACCCGTCCGCCGCGCGAACCGCGCGAAGGCGGCGATCGTGGTCCGCGCCGTGAAGGCGGCGATCGCGGCGGTGACCGTCGTGGCCCGCGCCGGGACGGTGGCGGTCGTGATGGCGGCCGGGGCGGCGACCGGGGTCCCCGCGGTGGCGGCGATCGCGGTCCGCGCGGCGGCCGTGACGGCGGCGGCAGCGAAGGCGGCAACCCCGACCACCTGCCGGCCTTCCTGAAGGAAGACTGATCGGCAGGCCTCGGCCCGCACGGCATCAGGACAGGGGTCGCGCGAAAGCGCGGCCCCTTTTCGTTGTCGGCCTCCCATCATCCGGTTCGGCAGAGACGGGAAAGGGGACGGTCGCGATGCGGCCGGCGGAGGGGTAGGGCGGCGAGCGCAAGCGGCGGCTGCGCGGCCCATGGGGCGCGGCCGCGGCCCACGCTCTTGCGGCTCTCTCGTGCTGTGCGATGCGCCGCCGGGGAACGGAGGCGGGCGGCCGTTCAGGGCGCGGGCGGCGCGCTCACGCGGCGGGCGCTGAGGATCTTCACCGGCGGCTCCAGGATCTGCCCGCGCATCACGCCTTCGCCCTTGGTGGCGGAGCGCGGCGCGTTCCAGATCGCCTGCACCACCTCCATCCCGCCCACGACATGCCCGAAGGCGGCGAAGCCGGCGCGGGTCTCGGGGTTGTCCGAGGCGGGCTGCGCGTCGAGCGAGGTCAGGTCGCCCAGCATGATCGTGAAGTCGGCGGTGGCGCTGCCCGGGGCGAAGCGGGCCATCGAGACGGTGCCTGCGGTATGGCTCAACCCGGTGACGTTGGTCGGCTCGTGCGCGATGGGCGGCAGGACCTTGCCCGGCATGCCCTGAAGGCCGCCCTGGAGCAGGCCGGCCGGCGGCTCGCCCCAGTCGAGGTGCATGGCGCGGTAGAAGGTGGCGCCGTCGAGGCGCTTGCCGTCGACGTACCTCAGGAAGTTGGCGACCGTGATCGGCGCGTGGGTCTTGTCGAGCGCCAGCGTGATGACCCCCTGCGGCGTGGTCAGGGCGACATGGACGTACTCGGCGCGCGCCGCCGCAGGAGCGGCGTTTTCGCCCGGCGCCGCCGGGGCGACATCCTGTGCCGCGGCCGGCGCGATCGCCAGGACGAGCGAGGCGAGCCCCGCCCGGAGTACCGCGCGGGCCCTCACCGGCTCAGCGGACCCGCGGACCGCCGAAGGGCAGCGGCGGAGGAGGCCGGCGGGCACCACGGGGCAGCTGCGCCTGGTAGGCCCGGCCGCAGTGCTCCACGCAATAGGGGAACCCGGGGTTCACCTTCTCGCCGCAGAAGTGGAAGTCCGGCTCGCCGGGGTGGCCCATCGGCCAGCGGCAGATGCGGTCGTTGAGGTCGAGCAGGCTGGTCTTGCCGGCGATGTCGGCGCTCGGCTTGGCGGGAACCAGGCGGCGCGGCGGTGCGGGCGGGATCGGCTGCTGCTGGTCGCCGGGGCCCTGGCGTAGGAAGCCGCCCGGGCCGACCGAGACGATCCGCGGCTGGGGCGCCGCCGCCGGTTCGGTCGAGGGTGCGGCGGCCGGTTCCGCCGCGCGCGGTGCCGGGGCCGGAGCCGCCGGCGCGGGCGGTGCGGCGCGGGCGACCGGCGCCTCGGGCTGCGGTTCGGGGGCGCGGGCCGGAGCCGGGGCCGCGTCCACCGGCTTCGCCTTCTTGGGCGCGGCGGCGGGGGCTGCGGCCGGTGCGCGCGCGGGCTTCTCGTTCGGCTTCACCGGGGACGGGCGCGCCTTGAGGCCCAGGCGATGGGCCTTGCCGATCACGGCGTTGCGGCTGACACCGCCGAGTTCGTCCGCGATCTGGCTGGCGGTCGCGCCGCCTTCCCACATCTTGGTCAGCTTCTCGATCCGCTCGTCAGTCCAGCTCATTACACTTCCATCCTCGAGGGGGCGATCGGGAATCGCCCCGGCTATCCAGGCGCCGCTTGCCTCGGAAGGCGTCAGCCGATAGTCGCCGGTCCATGGCCGATCAACCCCATTCGACTGAGCTGCCGGACACCCCCGGGATCCTTGAACCCAGCGACAATCCGGCGCGCCGATTTCCGGCAAAGGGAGAGCCGGTGATCCACCAGGTGAACTGGGTGGGGCTCAAGACGCTCTATATGAAGGAGGTCCGCCGTTTCTTCAAGGTGCAGACCCAGACGATCTGGGCCCCGGCGATCACCACGCTGCTGTTCCTGGTGATCTTCACCGTCGCCCTCGGCCGGGGCGGGCGCGAGGTCCTGGGCGTCAACTTCGCGACCTTCGTGGCGCCGGGCCTGATCGTCATGGGGATGATGCAGAACGCCTTTGCCAACGCCAGCTTCTCGTTCCTTTCGGGCAAGATCCAGGGGACCATCATCGATTTCCTGATGCCGCCGCTGACCGAGGCGGAGCTGATGCTGGCGATGATCGGCGCGGCCGTCACGCGCGGCGTGCTGGTGGGGCTGGCGCTGACGGGCGCGATGCTGCTGTGGCCAGGCGTGGACCTTTCGGTGGCGCATCCCTGGGCGGTGATCTGGTTCGGCCTGGCGGGGTCGGTGTTCCTCTCGCTCCTGGGGTTCCTCTCGTCCATCTGGGCCGAGAAGTTCGACCACAACGCGGCGGTCACCAACTTCGTCATCGCCCCGCTCTCGCTGCTCTCGGGAACGTTCTACGTCATCGACAACCTGGCCCCGGCCTTCCAGGCGATCAGCCGCGCCAACCCGTTCTTCTACATCATCTCGGGCTTCCGCTTCGGGTTCCTGGGCGCGAGCGACATCGGCGACACCAACATGGCGGTGCTGCACAGCGCCCTGGGCCTCGGCATCCTCGATGCGGCGCTCGCAGTGATCGTGTTCCTGGTGCTGCGCTCGGGATGGAAGCTGAAGGGTTGAGCGCGCCCGGCGCATGACGGGGACCGTCACAATTCATTAACGAAACGTTATTCGCTCCAGTGCACATTCCATCGTGTGAGGCCTGGAAGCAACCCAACCGAAAGCCGAGGTCAGACTGTCGCGCGATTCACCGCGCCGATCGTGATCGCGGTGCTCTGCCTGCTCGTGGTCACGCTCGCGCTGCTCTACTGGTCCGGTCGCGAGGTGGACCGCATCGCGCAGGATCGTGATCGCGCCATCGCCTCGCTGGTCATCGCGCAAGGGATCGAGCGCGTCGGCCACGCCCAGGAATCGACGACGGTCTGGGACGAGGCCGTGCTGCAGGTGCGTCGGACCCCGCTCGACCTCGCCTGGATCGACGCCAACCTCGGCGCGTGGTTCCACCGCTACGCCGGGATCGACGAGGCCTATATCCTCGATCCCCACGACCAGCCGATCTATGCCATGCGCGCAGGCCGCCGTTCCCGGCCCGAGAGCTTCATCGCGATCGAGGGCGCGGCCCGGCCGCTGGTTTCGGTCCTCCGCCGTACGCACGAGCGCGGTCGGCGCAACGAGTTGGACCTCGCGCTGCTGTCACCGGGCCAGGCGGACCTCGCCGTCGTGCGCGGGCATCCCGCGATCATCAGCGCCAAGCCGATCATCTCGAACAGCGGCGCTCTGCCGCAGGCGCCCGGGACCGAGTCGGTCCATGTCGCCGTGGTCTATCTCGACGAGCAGTTCTTCTCGCGCATAGGGCGCCAGTACGGCCTGGCCGACGCGCACTACGCGATCGCGGCGCGGGAAGACCGGGAGACCCGCTCGATCGCGCTGCGCGCGCGTTCGGGGTCGACCATCGGCTACCTGCTGTGGAAGCCTTTTGCGCCCGGACGGCAGGTGACTGGCGCGCTGGCGCCGGCGCTGATCGTGGCGCTCCTGCTCTCGGCCGCGATCATTTACGTGCTTTCCAGCCGCCTGGTCCGCCGGACTCACGATCTGGAGGAGAGCCGCGTGCGCGCCGAGCATCGCTCCCTCCACGACGAACTCACGGGCCTCGGCAATCGCGCGATGTTCGACCAGTGCCTCGACCAGGCCCTCGCGCGCGTGCGGCGGCACGGCACGCTGCTCGCGCTGCTCTATATCGACCTCGACCGTTTCAAGCAGGTCAACGACACGCTCGGCCATCCCGCCGGCGACGCGCTGATCCGACAGGTGACGCGCCGGCTGCTGGGCGAAGTGCGCGCCTATGACGTCGTTGCCCGGCTCGGCGGGGACGAGTTCGCCATCCTGATCGGCGAGCCGGAGAACGAGGAAGCGATCGAGCGGATCTGCGCGCGCATCGTGGCCGAGCTGGAGCGGCCCTTCGACCTCTCGGGATCGCAGGCCTTCATCGGCGCGAGCATCGGCGTCGCCGTGGCGCCGCTGCATGGCGTCGACCGCACCGAACTCGCCCGCAAGGCGGACATCGCGCTCTACAAGGCCAAGACCGAGGGCCGCAGCCGCTTTGCCTTCTTCACGCCCGAGATGGACCTCGACGTCCGCTCGCGCGAGGAGATCTACCGCGAGCTGCGCGTGGCGCTGGCCGACCGCGACCGCCAGCTCGAACTCCACTACCAGCCGATCTACGCGCTCGAGGACGGGCGCATGGTGGGCGTGGAGGCGCTGCTGCGCTGGCACCATCCCGATGTCGGCCTGGTCTCCCCGGCGGAGTTCGTTCGCTCGGCCGAGGAGACGGGACTGATCCAGGTGCTGGGGGAGTGGGTGCTGCACCGCGCCGTGGAAGACGCGCGCGCCTGGCCGGACTTGCGCATCGCGGTCAACGTCTCGCCCATCCAGCTGCGCAGCCGCGAATTCGTCGAGACCGTGCGGCGGCTGGTGGACGAGGGGCACATCGTCCCCGACCGGCTCGAGGTGGAGCTGACCGAGACCGCGCTGCTGGGCGCCTCGGGCGAGGTTGCCCGCTCGCTTTCCGAGCTGCGGCGACTGGGGGTTGCCTGTGCGCTCGACGATTTCGGTACGGGCTATTCCTCGCTCAGCCACATCCGCGATTTCGCGGTCGACCGGATCAAGATCGACCGCTCCTTCGTGCAGGCGCTCAACACGGTGCCGGGCGCCGCCCTGGTGGAGGCGATCGTGAGCCTCGCGCGCGCCAACGGGCTCCAGCTCACGGCGGAAGGAGTGGAGCGGGTGGATCAGTACGAGTTCCTGAAGAAGGTCGGCTGCCACGAGGTTCAAGGCTATCTGCTCTCGCGCCCGCTGCCGGCGGAGAAGCTGGTCGCACTGCTGGCGCGGCGGCATGGCGCCGGGCTGGACCTGCCCTCCCGGCCCGTGTGACGGCGAAGACCGTGGCTTGCCGGGGCGACCCGCCGATCAGTGGGCCAGGCCGCGGCGCAGCGGGTAGCGGCCGTTGCTGAAGGCGTCGAACATCTCCGAAAGCGAAGGGTGCTCGACCGGGCCGCCATCGGCATCCCCGGTCAGGTTCTGCTGGCTGACATAGGCGACGTAGCTCGACTCCTCGTTCTCCGCGAGAAGGTGGTAGAAGGGCTGGTCGCGACGGGGCCTGACCTCGGCCGGGATCGACTGGTACCACTCCTCGCTGCTGGCGAAGACGGGGTCGATGTCGAAGACGACGCCGCGGAAGTCGTGGTGCTTGTGCCGCACGACGTCGCCGATGCCGAAACGCGCCCGCGTCTGCCGCGGCGCCTCGATCACGCGTCCGGCCTGAGGAGAGAAGAAGGACGCTCTGTTCATGGCTCTCGATATAGGTCTTGCACGAAAGGCAAACAAGCGAGCGCCAGGCGCTGTTCCCCGAAATTGCAAATCGGGGCTTGCCGAGCCCGATCAAGTCGGCTACCGGCGCGCTTCTCCCGACCCGGCGGACAGTCTCCGCTGCATCGCGATCTCTTGCGGAGAGGTGGCAGAGTGGTCGAATGCGCCGCACTCGAAATGCGGTGTACGGGTAACCGTACCGTGGGTTCGAATCCCACCCTCTCCGCCAAGAGTTCATCCAAAATCGTTCGTAAATGTCCACGGAACCCGCAGAAAAGCGCGGGTTTTACGGCTTATCCCACGATTATCGTTCGTCGTGGTTCTTCCCCGTTCGCATGCAATCGGTCAGATTGTGGTGGGACAGATGGTGGGATGAAGAACGATGCCGCTCACACAGATAGAAATCCGCAACGCAAAACCGGGCATGCACGCTGACGGAGGCGGTCTCTATCTCTCAGTGAAGTCCAGCGGGGCTAAGAGCTGGCTATATCGCTATCAGATCGCAGGCCGTCGCCGTGAGATGGGCTTGGGGGCGCTGACTGTTCTCCCGCCGGTGGAAGCACGCGCGGAAGCTGCCCGCCTCAAGGCGACTGTTCGTCAAGGTACGGATCCTCTGGAGGTGAAAGCTGAGGAACAGCGCGAGCGACAAATCGCTGCGCAGATCGAACAGGTGGGGCAAAAGCTTCAAGCGGCGACGTTTCGGCGTGTCGCCGAAGATCACATCGCGATGCAGGAAGCTGGCTGGAAGAACAGCAAGCACCGCCAGCAATGGGAGAACACGCTCAAGACCTACGTATACCCGGTAGTCGGCGACATGCCGGTTGGTGAGATAAACGCAGAGCATGTCCTCCAGATCTTGAAGCCGATTTGGAACAACAAGACTGAGACCGCCACCCGGGTTCGCATGCGAATCGAGGCTATTCTCGATGCTGCAAAGGTGAAAGGCTTGAGGCAAGGAGAGAACCCAGCCAGGTGGCGCGGCAATCTCGATGCGGTCCTTCCAGCCAAATCAAAGGTCCATAAGGTCAAGCACCATGACGCCATGGATTGGAAGCTTGTGCCAAGTTTTTGGCGGTCGCTCGTTGACCAGCCGGGAATGGGGGCTCTCGCACTGCGGCTTACGATCTTGACTGCCCTGCGCTCTGGGGAAGTGCGAAAGGCTACTTGGGATGAGTTTGACCTTGATGAAGCGATATGGACGATCCCAGCCGAGAAAATGAAGGCGGATCGCGAGCATCGCGTCCCACTTTCCCCGCCGGCGTTAGAGCTTCTTCGATCGTTGCCGCGTATGGTTCAGACCGATTTAGTGTTTCCGGGAGTCCGGGTCACGTCGCCACTATCAGATATGACACTGTCAGCCGTGCTTCGGCGTATGGGAATTGATGACGTAACAGTGCATGGTTTCCGCTCCTCATTCCGCGACTGGGCTGCAGAGGAGACCCATCACGACGGTGACACCGTCGAACTTGCTCTTGCGCACGTCGTCAAGAATCAGGTGGAGCGCGCCTATCGTCGTGGAGATCAACTTGCGAAGCGTCGAGCGCTCATGGACGATTGGGCAAAATGGTTAAGCGGCTGTTGATTGTCATGCGAACCGCGCAGCTTCGTTGTGAGATCCCTTTCGAGATGCGGTGATCAGTGCTGATTAACATCTTCGAAAACTGATTTTCTTTCTTTGGCCAAAGCATTTTCGGTGGCTTCAAGATTGGGCGTCACTTAGCTATGGGTAAGCATCTCGAGGCCCTTGATGAACCCTACTGAAATTTATGACGCGTTGGCGGAGATTGCCGCCGAACCGTTTGACGCCACCGAATTCCCTTTCGCCTTTGCCGCCGCCACAGATGGTGCCAAGGCAGCGATCTCCAAGCTGCGGAGCGGGTTAACCAACAAGTCCGACCTTCAAGGCGGTGTGCTGTTCGGCAAGAAGTTCCACTATGCCCCCGCGCTGGCGGGCATGACCGATGGCGCGCTGGACCAGCTGCGTAGCTCGAAGAAGACCAAGACCTCAAAGCCCGCGATTTTGATCGCCACCGATGGCGAGATGATCTCGGCCGAGCATCCGGCCTCGGGCGATACACTCCATTGCCGCTTTGCCGAGCTTGGCGACAACTTCGGCTTCTTCCTGCCTGCCGCGGGCAAGGAACGCTACCGTGCGGTCGAAGAAAATCCCGTCGACGTTAAAGCGACCGGCAAGCTGGCCCGGCTCTATGACGCGCTGACCAAGGCCAATCCGGATTGGGGCGGCTACGAACGTCGGCATGAGATGAACCAGCTGATGATGCGGCTGATCTTCTGCATGTTCGCCGAGGATGTCGGCATCTTCCCCAACAATCAGTTCTCGCGCCTGCTGTTCACCCATGCGGGCGATAAGGTGTTGATTGCCACTGAGAAGTGACCCGGGAAGGCTAT
>NZ_JBHLWK010000020.1:0-65349 GCF_042432915.1 Novosphingobium soli | reverse complement strand
CATTGCACGCCATTGCGCTCTATTTTGGCGTCCGACAGCAGGGTGTGCCCGGGCCGGGTGAGGAACAGGCGATGGCGAGATATCTGAAGCGCGGGACAAGTGCGGAAGCCAGGGCGGACGCCGACCGCAAGGTGCGCGACATCGTCGAGACCGCGCTGGCGGACATTGAGCAGCGCGGCGACGCGGCGGTGCGCGAGATGAGCATCCGCTTCGACGGTTGGGACCGCGAGGACTACGGCCTCAGCCAGGCGGAGATCGACGCCTGCGTGGACAGCCTTTCGCCGCAGGAGCGCAAGGACATCGAATTTGCGCAGACGCAAGTGCGCAACTTCGCGCAGGTCCAGCGCGCCAGCATGACCGACGTCGAAGTGGAGACGATGCCCGGGGTCGTGCTCGGCCACCGCAACATCCCCCTGAACTCGGCCGGCTGCTACGTGCCGGGCGGCAAGTACCCGCTGCTCGCCAGTGCGCACATGAGCGTCATCACGGCCAAGGTGGCGGGCGTGAAGCGGGTCATCACCTGCGCGCCGCCGTTCCAGGGCAAACCGGCGCGCGCCATCGTGGCGGCGCAGGCGATGGCCGGTGCCGATGCGATCTATGCGCTGGGCGGTATCCAGGCAGTGGGCGCCATGGCGCTCGGCACCGAAACGATCGAGGCGGTCGACATCCTCGTCGGGCCGGGCAACGCCTTCGTGGCCGAGGCCAAGCGGCAGCTCTACGGCCGCGTCGGCATCGACCTCTTCGCCGGTCCCACCGAGACCCTCATCATCGCCGACGCGGTCGGCTGCGATCCGGAGATCGCGGCGACCGACATCCTCGGCCAGGTCGAGCATGGCCCCGACAGCCCGGGCGTGCTCCTGACCAATTCGGAGCAGTTCGCGCGCGAGACGATGGCCGAGATCGACCGGCTGCTGCAGATCCTTCCCACGGCCGACCACGCCCGCAAGGCCTGGGAGAGCTTCGGCGAGGTGATCGTCGCGGACAGCTATGAGGAGATGGTAGAGATCGCCGACGAGATCGCGTCGGAGCACGTGCAGGTCATGACCGCCGACCCGGACTATTTCCTCGATGCGATGACCAATTACGGCGCGCTGTTCCTGGGCAGCCGCACCAACGTGAGCTTCGGCGACAAGGTGATCGGGACCAACCACACGCTACCGACCCGCAAGGCGGCGCGCTACACCGGCGGGCTATGGGTCGGCAAGTTCCTGAAGACCTGCACGTACCAGCGGGTGAACACCGACGCCGCCAGCGCCCTGATCGGCGAATACTGCAGCCGCCTCTGCGCGCTGGAGGGCTTTGCCGGGCACGGCGAGCAGGCCAACATCCGGGTGCGCCGCTTCGGCCACCGCGAGGTGCCTTATGCCGGCCAGGCGGCGCCCACCCCCGAGACGGTGGCGTGACGGCGCTGCCCGCGACACCGAGCCTGCGGCTCGACGGCCGGCGTGCCGTCGTGACCGGGGCGGGCAGGGGGATCGGGCTCGCCGCCGCTGCGGCCCTCGCCGAGGCGGGCGCGGCGGTCACTCTCGTCGCGCGCACGGCTGCCGAGATCGAAGCGGCGGCGGCCGAGATCCGCACGTGCGGCGGGGTCGCCGATGCAGCGGTGCTCGACGTCGCGGACCTCGACGCGGTGGGGGCCTTCTTCGCGCGGGCCGAGCCGTTCCATGTGCTCGTCAACAATGCCGGGACCAACCGGCCCAAGCCGGTCTGGGATGTCACACCCGAGGACTATGACGCGGTCGTCGACCTCAATCTCAGGAGCGCCTTCTTCGTCGCGCAGGCTTGCGTGCGCCGGATGATGGCCACGGGCACCCAAGGCAGCCTGATCCACATGGGCTCGCAGATGGGGCACGTGGGCGGCCCGAACCGCTCGCTCTATTGCGCATCGAAGTGGGCGCTGGAGGGGATGAGCAAGGCGATGGCGCTCGACCTGGCGGCGCATGGCATCCGCTCCAACACCATCGCGCCCACCTTCATCGAGACGCCGCTGACCGCACCCTTCTTCGAGAACCCGGTGTTCAAGGCCGAGGTCCTGACGCGGATCAAGCTGGGCCGGCTGGGCCGCGTGGAGGACCTGATGGGGGCGGTGCTCCTGCTCGCCTCCGATGCCTCGGCGCTGATGACGGGCACCAGCCTGGTGGTGGACGGCGGCTGGACCGCCGACTAGTTACGGCTGGACCGCCGACGGGGGCGCCGCACCCCGCCAGCGGGAACATAACCGGGGCTGGACCATTCCACTTGGCCGCAGAAGGGGTCGCGCTCCGGTGCGATCTCGCCGACTGAACGGCTGGCACGGGTCTATCGCCGCACCGGACTCCTGCCGCCCAAGCGCATGCAGGATGACCACTAAACGATGAGTGCAAGCAAGAGCCCGCCGCCGCCAACCCCCATTCATGCCAAGGTCAACGTGGCCGCCGAACTGCAGGACCTCTGGGCCTCGTCACTGTCCTGGCTCCAGACCTATTGGCTCCAGATCATCATCTCGGCCGTCATCGCCGTGACCATCGTCTCCGCCCTCTATGCCTTGCGCCGGCTGGGCGCACGGCTGTGCCGGCCCGACCGGATGCGGGGCGACTGGCTGACGATCCTGGGCCGCGTGGTCACCAAGACCACGAACTACTTCATCATCATGGTCGCGGTGAAGGCGGTCGACGGCTATGCGCAGACGCCGCCCACGCTCGATCGGCTGGTGACCTTCCTGTTCACCCTGGCCGCCGTGCTGCAGGGCGCGATCTGGGCGCGCGAGTTCATCCTGGGCGCGATCGAGCACCGCACCTCGGCCGACCATTTCCGCGGCGAGGCCATCATCAACGCGATGGGGCTGATCCGCCTGCTGGTCAGCGTGGTGGTCTTCGCCGTCGCCGTGGTGGTGCTGCTGGACAACCTGGGCGTCAACGTGACCGGCCTGGTCGCCGGTCTCGGCGTGGGCGGCATCGCCATCGGCCTTGCGGCGCAAGGCATCTTCGCGGACCTGTTCGCGGCGCTCGCCATCATCTTCGACCGTCCCTTCAACAAGGGGGACCAGATCAGCTTCGACAACAGCTCTGGCACCATCGAGGCGATCGGCCTGAAGTCGACCCGCATCCGCGCCTATACCGGCGAGCTGCGGATCATCGCCAACAAGAACCTGCTCGACAAGGAGATCCTGAACGTCAGCGGGCGGGACCACATCCGCCTGCCGTTCACCATCGGCGTCGCCTACGAGACGCCGCCCGAGACGCTCGCGCGCATTCCCGGGATCCTCAAGGAGCTGGTCGAGGCCGAGGGCGGCGTCGCGGCGCGCGCCGGGTTCGAGAGCTTCGGGGCCAGCTCGCTCGATTTCAGCCTGCTGGTCGACGTCCCGGGCAAGGACTGGGGCGTGGCGCATCCGCTGCGCGACCGGCTGCTGGTCTCGATCATGCGCCGCTTTGCGGAAGAGGGCATCTCGATCCCCTATCCGACCCAGACCACCTTCACCGCCGCGCCCGACGGCACGCTCGTCATGCCCTATCCCACCCATCCGGACGAGGCGGCGCAGATCAAGGTGCAGGAAAGGCCCGCCTGAGGGCTGAGAGCTAAAGGCTAAGGCTAAGGCTAAGGGCTGGGGGTTGAGGGCCGGGGTCGGGCGCGGATCGACGTTCGTCGAAACGGCGGATGCACTGCCAGCAGGAATCGGCTAACCCCCCTCATCCATGGAGCTTCCCCGAACCATCCCCGGGCCTGGGCCGGAGATCGACCGCCCGGCCGATGCGCAGGACCAGCGGGACGATCTCCCGCCGGCCCGCCGTTCCTGGGGCCGACGCCTCGCCCGCATCGTGGCGGGGCTGCTGCTGCTGATCCTGCTCATGGTCTCTTACCTGGCCGTTACTGCGCCGCTATCGAAGTCGCTGCAGCCGATCGCGCCGCCGGAGATCACCCTGCTCGCCGCCAACGGCACCCCGATCGCCCGCAACGGCGCCATCACCGACGCCCCGGTAAAAGTCCGGAATCTGCCGCCTCACGTGGTGCAGGCCTTCCTCGCCATCGAGGACCGCCGCTTCTACACGCACTGGGGCATCGACCCGCGCGGCATCGCCCGCGCCACCTGGAGCAACCTCACTGGCGGCAGCACCCAGGGCGGCAGCACCATCACCCAGCAGCTGGCGAAGTTCACGTTCCTCACTTCCGAGCGCAGCATGAGCCGCAAGGCGCGCGAGATGCTGATCGCGTTCTGGCTCGAAGCCTGGCTGACCAAGGACGAGATCCTCGAGCGCTATCTCTCCAACGCGTACTTCGGTGACAACACCTACGGCTTGCGCGCGGCATCGCTGCACTATTTCCACCGCCAGCCGGAACGCCTGAGGACGGGCGAAGCGGCGCTGCTCGCCGGGTTGATGAAGGCGCCTTCGCGGCTCTCGCCCACGAACAACTTTGCGCTCTCGCAAAAGCGCATGCGGGTGGTGCTCGGCGCCATGGCCGATGCGGGCTACATGACGCCGCAGGAAGCCAGGGCTGTCCCCGTGCCCCGGCTCGACGTCCGGTCGCGCAGCGAGCTCCCCACCGGGACCTACTTCGCGGATTGGGCCCTCCCGCAGGCCCGCCAGATCGAGGCGGCCGGCTATGCCGGGCAAACCTACCGCACGACGCTCGACGCCCGCCTGCAGGCTGCCGCGCACCGCGCGATCCGGCAGGTCTCCGGAAAGACCCAGGTGGCGCTCGTGGCCATGCGCAAGAACGGGGAGGTGGTCGCGATGGTGGGCGGGCGGGATTACGCCGCCAGCCCCTTCAACCGCGTGACGCAGGCGCGCCGGCAGCCCGGATCGACGTTCAAGCTCTTCGTCTATCTTGCTGCCTTGAAGGCGGGCATGGAGCCCGACGACACCATTGCGAACACCCCGATCGAAACGGGTTCGTACCGCCCGCAGAACGCGGGCGGCGCGTACTCTCCCACGATCACGCTGGAGGACGCCTTCGCCCGGTCCAGCAACGTGGCAGCGGTACGGCTGTTCTCGCAGGTGGGCGACGAAGCGGTGATCGACATGGCCCGCCGCCTCGGGGTGAGCTCACCCTTGCCGACCGGCGACCCCAGCCTGGCGCTGGGCACGGCCAGCATGACGCTGCTCGAACTCACCGCTGCTTATGCCGGTGTCGCCGCCAACAGCTTCCCGGTCGTGCCCAGGGCCTTTCCGGTGCCGGAGGCCGGGTGGTTCGACTGGCTGCTCGACGGCAAGCGCAGCCTCTCCTCCAGTGACCACGAAGCCATCGAGCAGATGCTGCGCGCCACGATCAACAACGGCACCGGCCGCGGGGCCATGCTGCGGGGGCCGAACTTCGGCAAGACGGGCACCAGCCAGGAGAACCGCGATGCCCTGTTCGTGGGCTATTCCGGCGACCTAGTCGTCGGGGTCTGGGTGGGCAACGACGACAATAGCCCGCTTCGCGGCATCTCGGGCGGCACCGTCCCGGCGCGGATCTGGCGCGACTTTATGCGCGACGCCCTTGGTGAACGCCGCGCGCCTCCGGTTCGCAAGGCGGCGGATCCGCAAGGCCCGGTCCAGCCCCTCGACGTCCCCGAGATCGGCGACATCCCCGTCGGGGCCGACAGCCACATCCGCATCGAAGACGGGCAGGCTGTGATCAGCACCCGCGTGGAAGGCGTTCCGCTCGACCTGCGGGTGGACGGGGAGGGCCTGAGTGTCGGCCGCCGGGAACCCGCGTCACCGCCGGCGTCATCGCCAGGCAGCCCACCCGGCGAGGAGCGATAGGCCCCCCGGGCGCGCTTCGCTTCAATTCCGACAGATCGCCTGACGAACCGGCGCGGGCGATTGTCCGCCAGGCCGATCTGCCGAAGCCTTGCGGAACGACTTCGCGCGCACGGAGTTCGAAGGGCTTTCAGGACAGGAGCGTGAAATGCCCAAGGCCATGTTCGAAACCCCTGATGGCGAAGAGGTCGAGATCGATTCCGAAGATGTCGTTCATCTCGCCCCGGGCGATGAGGAAGAGACCACCATTGTCGAGCTCGACGACGGAGAGGAGGTCGTGGTCGTCGCCACCCAACTGGAAGTGGCCGCTGACCTCGGACTGAACCCGCTCGAGTTCATCGACGCCGAGGACGACGACGAGTCGATCGAGGGACTGATCGAGGAAGAGGAGGAAGGCTATGACCGTGACGCCTGAAACCGAGAAGCCGGGCGAGGATATCGAGCCGGTGACCGAAGATGTCGGAGGCGTGCAGGGAACCCCCTCGGACGAGGAGGATGCCGGCACCGCTGCAGCGAACGTCGCGCCGGGGTCTCCGCCCGACGATCCGGCGCCTGATGCGGCGGAGATCGAGTGGGCCGGAGGGCCGGTCAAGAAGGCGCCCGCGCCCGATCGCTGAACCCAGGCGCGGGGCCTTGGCGCTCAGGCACCATGGTCCCGCGCCCCAGCCGTAATATTCTTGCGATGCGGTCAGTCGTCCTTGCGCTTGTGCTCAGGCTTTCCCTTGCGCTTCGTGGACGCCATTTCCTCCAGCTCCCTTTCGCTCATGGACTCTTCCATCGAGCGTGACGCGCCCTTTAGCTTGCTCTTGGGCGTGTCGCCGCGTTTGGCCGACAGGGCGGCTCCAGCGGCTTTCTGCTGGGCTGCAGATTTGGCGGGCATAGACGTTCTCCGATGCGGTCGCGGCCACCGGGCGGCGTCGCCCAGGCCGATCTCGACCTAGCAACGTCGCATATCGGCAGGGCGTTCCCCTTGCCGGCCGCGGGGGAAGGGCGCTCTCGCTGATCTACGTGGTGCTTTCGGGAGCCATATCGGATCTTCGGCGTTGGCGTATCATGGAGAGATGCCAAACAGTTCACCCCGTTGCGCTCGTTCTTGCGGGAACGCGCCACCCGGTCGCCGCCCATATCGACGCGCTGGCGCGGCGGGGCTTCGCGGTACGGTTCTGCGACACCGCGTCGGATGCCCTTGCCCTTTTCGGTGAGGAGATGCCCGAGACCGCAGTTATCGGGCCGATCGCGTCCTCGCCCTGCCTCGAGTTGCTGCACGAAGATCTGGAGATCTATGGGGTTCCGGCGGTAATGGTGAGGGACCGTGAGTCAAAGCCGGCGAACGTCAGCCGGCCGGTTCGCGAACTCGCGCACTAGCGAGCGATAGCGCTTCAATTAGTTCACTACTGTCCATTCGCCATCCGCGACAAGTTGTTCGCGGAGAGGACGTCGAATGCCTTCTTGCGACCCGGAAACTCTCGCGGTTCGTCGGCGTTTTGAGTGAGAGTGAAAGAGGTATTTTCATGCGTAACCTGAAGATCGTCCAACCCGCACGCCTCGATACTGCTGGCGATACTGGCGACAGCGATGTCTACCGTTCGGAGGCGTTCCAGCGTTCGCTGGCCCACTGGAACCGGCGCCGTCTGGAGCCGCAGTTCCCAGGCGAGGACTGGCGCGAAACCATGGAAGCGGACACGCGCATGCTGCTGCTGGAGGGCGAGTTCCTCGAAGCGCTCCGCAAGGAAGTGAGCGAGCAAGCCGCCGCTGCGCCCACCGAGGCCGGTGCTTTCGTCGACTGGTTCGAAGGCCTCATGGTGACGGGCCCGGGCCAGAACGATCCGCTGTTCCCCTGGCTCGCGGAGAGCGCCTCGCGCGACCAGATCCGGTGGTTCTTCGAGCAGGAGGCCGCCGGCGAGGCGGGCTTCGACGATCTGGTGGCGATGACCCAGGTGAAGCTTCCCGACCAGGCGAAGCTGGAGCTGGCGCGCAACTACTGGGACGAGATGGGCCGCGGCAACGCCAAGGGCATGCATGGGCCGATGCTCCACACCGTTGCGGAGGCGCTTGCCGTCGATCCCGCCATCGAGACCACCGTGGGCGAAAGCCTGGCGCTCGCCAACGCCATGACCGGCATGGCCAGCTCGCGCCGCTACGCCTGGCATTCGGTCGGTGCGCTCGGCGTGATCGAGCTGACGGCGCCCGGCCGCTCCGCGCTGGTCGCCAAGGGCCTGCGACGCATCGGCCTCAGCGATGCCCAGCGACGATACTTCGACCTTCATGCCGTGCTCGACGTCAAGCATAGCGCCGCCTGGAACGAGGAGGCTCTCTACCCGCTGGTCAAGCAGGACCCCCGCCGGGCGGTGGCGATCGCCGAAGGCGCGCTGATGCGGCTGACCTGCGGCAAGCGCTGCTTCGACCGCTATCGCGCCCAGCTCTGGGGGGTCGCCCGGCCGCAGGCGATGGAGCCCGCCTGAGCGTTACGAGACGCCAGATCCGTCCTTTACAGCCAGCACGACAGACGAACCGTGGCGCCGGAAGTCGTCCGTCCGGATGACGCTGGTGGTGTAGTCGCGCGACAGCACGGTGTCGACGGCCACGAACTCGGCGGTGCCCTGCGCGCGGCCGAACTGCACTCGGACATAGCCCTGGTGCATGTTGTCGGTCCATTTCACTTCGGGAATGTGGTCGGCATAGGCGCGGTCGAGCTTGCGCGCGGTGTCCGCACCGAAGCCGCTTTCCAGGAAATCGCCCGGCGAGGAGATGCCCGCGGTGCCGAACTCGATCCCGGCGGGTCGCCCGGCGGCATCCGCAAGGGCGTTGGTCCAGAAGCTATGGCTGTCTCCGGAGAGGAACACCAGGTCGCCCGCTCCGGCCCGGCGCGAGAGATCATAGAGACGTTCGCGTGCCCAGGGATAACCGCCCCACGCGTCGGTGTAGTCCGGCAGCGCCCAGCGCCCTCGCCACGCCAGCGAGACATGGGGGTCCGCCGCCAGCTTGGCCAGATCCTGCGGCGTCCTGGCGGCGGCGAGCCTGGGGAACGGGTCGGGAAGCACGCCGAGCCTGGAAAGGTCGGGAACGACGACCCGGCCGATCACCATCGGGCAGCCGACGATGCGCCAGGGTTGCCCTTCTTTGACCGACTGCGCCAGCGCCTGCTCCAGGTCGCCCTCGAGCGCGGGTGAAAGGATGGGGCGGTTCGGTGCGCCCAGGACGTCCGTGCGGAAGCGTTCGGCCGAGGCATCGTCGACGATCGATGCCGCGTAGGCCATGTAGTCGATCTGCTCGGCGCGCGCGGTGTGCCGCGTCTCCAGCGTGTGGAGCAGGGCGAGATCGCCGAAGCGGTACGCCCGCCAGAACTGCATGCGGGTGCGGCCGGCGGCGGCGAGCCACTCCGGCTCGCGGACCGGCATCCATTCGTAATAGGCCTGGATCGACGCGGCACGGCGCTGGGCCCAGTCGCCTTCGGTATCCGGCTGGTGGTTCTGGGCCCCTCCCGTCCAGGGATTGTTGGCGCTTTCGTGGTCGTCCCAGCAGGCGAGCAGCGTGTGGTTGGCATGCATCGCCTGCGCGCCGGCGTCGGTCTTGTATTGCGCATGGCGGGTTCGGTAGTCGGAGAGAGTGACGATCTCGTGCGCGGGCTGGTGGCTGCGGCCGATGGTGCGGGCCACGGTTTCGCCCCAGCCATCCGGGCCGCCGTATTCGTAGATGTAGTCGCCGGTGTGGAGGACGAAGTCGATCGCCGGGTCCTTGGCGATGGCGTCGTAGGCGTTGAAGAAGCCGAAGGCGTAGTTCGAGCAGGACGCCAGCGCGATGCCGAGGCTCTCGACACGGCCGACCGGCAGGGTGCGGCCGCGGCCGATAGGCGAGACGGCGCTGCCCAGCCGGAAGCGGTAGAAGAGCGTGCTGCCGGGCGCGAGCCCTTCGGCCAGGACCTTCACGGTATAGTCGCGTCCAGCGTCCGTCCTGGTGGTTCCGGCCTTGAGAATCCTCGCAAAATCGGGCCGATCGGCCACTTCCCAGGTCACCTCGACCGGAGCGGTGGAAGCGACGTGGGTCCACAGCACGAGGCTGGTGGCGTCCGGATCGCCGCTGGCGACGCCATGGCGGAAGACCGGATCGGCGGCCGCGGCGGCGGCGAGAGCGTGGAGCGGGGCTGCCAGGAACGCCGCGCCGCCGGCCATGCCGGCGAGGAGGGCGCGGCGCGAGACGGGGCTGGCGGAAAGGGTGCGGGTCATGGCGGGGCTCTCGTAAGGTGGCATTAGCGTCCGGTTAGCGTCCGGTTAGCGTGCGGGCAGGGACCCCGCCGCGAACAGCGGGGCCCCCGGTTTGCGCGGTTGTCAGAAGTCGGCCGTCACGCTGAACACCAGGGTTCGCGGGGTGCCGATCCAGGCATAGTTGCCGGAGATGCCCCCCAGGTAGCTCTCATCCGTCAGGTTGGTGACGTTGAGCGCGAACTGCAGCGCCTTGAGCTGCTCGGTCAGCGCCTCGCCCTTCAACGCGACCGAGAGGTCGGTGAGGAAGTAGTTCTCCGAGACCCAGTCGTTGTCGGCATCGACGAAGCGGTTGCCGGTGTACTTGCCGGTGATGCCCAGCGTCACCGGACCGGTGCTGTAGCTGCCCGAGAGCACCCACATGTGCTTGGGGATGCCCGCGACCCGGTTGCCTGCGGTGACTCCCTGCTCCGCATCGAGATCGGCGTTGCCGGTGCCGCGGTAGGTGGCGTCGATGTAGGTGTAGGCGCCGTAGAGGCTGAGCCCGTCGACCGGGCGCACGTTGGCGAGGATCTCGAAGCCCTCGGAGTCGATGCCGCCGGCGTTGAAGAAGCGGCCGTCGCCCTCGCTCAGGTAGTCCGGCCCGGCCGAGGTCGAGCTCGGCACGAAGATCACCTGGTTGGAGAACTTGCTCTTGAACCAGGTGGCCGAGGCGTTGAAGATCGGGCTGGCGTAGCGCAGGCCCGCTTCCCAGTTCTCGGCGGTTTCCGGCTCGATGTCGGCCACGGCGTCGGCGCTGTATTCGAGGAGCGTGTCGCTCAGCGCCTTGAAGTTCTCCGAGTAGCCGCCGAACACGTCGAGGCCCGCAAGCGGGGTCACCTGCACGCCGCCGGACCAGAGCACCTGCGACTTCGACTTGGTCTCCAGGTTCGGCGTCTCGCCGAACATGTCCTCGCGGTCGATGTGGTTGATGAACTGCTTGGCACCGATGTTCGCGGTCACCGGGCCGACCTGGACCTGCTCCTGCACGTACCACTTGAAGGTGTCCTGCGGATACTTGCGGTCGTACTGCGTCCAGTAGGGGTCGGCGTCGTAGGCAGGGCCGACGCGGGTGTCGGTGACGTGGTGCCAGTCGCGCCATTCGCGCCGGTCCGTGTCCTCGTACCACAAGCCGCCGCGCAGCGTGTTCTCGACCGTGCCGAACTGCGCGATCCAGGCGGCGTCGAAGGTGCCGCCGAGGCGCTCCTTGCGATAGTGCGTGTGGCGGTAGGACTGCTGCCAGAGGAAGCTGGCTGCGGTGGTGGGATCGACCGCCGCGCCGGTGGGACCGGTGGCGGTGTAGACCGGCGTGCCGGTGCCCGCGGGCAGCCCGGCCCACCATGCCGGCGTGCCGTTGACGGTGCCGCCTGCGATCTCGCTCTGCGGGCCGGTGCCGTCCTGGATGACGTCGACGATGTAGGGCGGCGCCCAGTCGCCGCGCCCGGACATGTCGTGGTAGTAGATCGAGCCCTTGAGATCGAGCACCTCGGCGATCCGGGTCTCGCCCTTGAGGTAGCCGAAGAAATTCTTGCGCTTGGTGTTCCACACCTGCCGGTACTGCTGGTCGAGCACGGGCACGCCGGTCCACACGCCGGTGAGGCCGTCCGTCTCCGGATTGGCGGCGAACTGCGCCGCGGAATACATCTGGTCGTAGTTGCTTTCGAACGCGTCGTCGTAGCTGGCGTAGCCGGTGATCTTGACCGAGGTGTCGATGATGAACTTGCCCGCGAAGTTGTCGCGGTGGTTCTTTGCCGAGCCTTCCATCCAGTCGGTGGCTTCCTGGTGTGCGTAGGAGAACCAGGCCTTGGCCACGCCGCCGATCAGGCCGGTGTCGAAGCGACCGTAATAGCGGCTGGCCTCGTAGTCGCCCACCGAGCCGGAGAGACGCACGTTCATCTCGTCACGCGGGTCGGACGTCACGAAGTTGATCGTGCCGCCCAGCGCCTCGTTCGAGCGCGAGGCGATGTCGGCGGTGCCCTGGAACACCTCGACGGTGGCGATGTTGGCAGTGTCGACGAAGCGGTTGGCCTTCGAGCCGCCGCCGTAGCCCGACCCGCCGTTGGGCAGGCCGTCGATGGTCAGACCGACCTGCTGCGTGTCGAGGTTCGTCTGGTAGCCGCGGATCGAGTAGGTCGTCGACCAATCGTCGAAGCCGTAGGCGTCGCCTTCGTTGACCTGCACGCCGGGCAGGGTGCCGATGAGGTCGATGGCCGAGGCGATCGGCGACTTGTCGTCGATCAGCGTCTCGTCGAGCGCGGCGTTGTTGTACGTGGTGCGCTGGCCGGTGACGATGATGGAGTCGCCCCCGTCGACGGGCCCGACGTCGGCAGCCTCGGGGGCAGCCTCGGCGGCAGCCTCGTCGGCAGCCTCGGCGGCGAAGGCTGGCGCGTGGGCGGCCAGCGCCGCAAGGCTCGATCCGAGCAGGCAGAGATGACGAACGAAATGCGCACGCATGGCTGAAACCCCCACATTGAACATGTTGCGGTGCAGCATCTGAGCCTGTTTGGTGACGCCGTGCAGTCATTTCGGTGTCCGCGAGATGACGGCATGGCGACGATCGTCTGACGGCGCGGGAGGCGTCGCGCCTTCTCGGGGCATGGGAGCCTCACGCCTCGCCCCGGGGCCTTCGACAAGCTCAGGCTGAGCGGGCGGTGGGGAGCTGGCGTGCAGGGGAGGTGTGGTGCTCGCCCCTGAACCGCCACGTCGCGCCCGCGCCCGCACTTCCGCTCCGCTCATGCTGAGCTTGTCGAAGCATGGGAACCTCGCGCCTCGCCTCGGCCGGCAGCGGTTTTGCGGCCAACCTCCCCGAGGGGTTGCCCCCACCCGTGCGTGGCACGTAACGTCCGGCGACACCGACATGGAGCGAAGTTTTGGAATCAGTCTCGATCGTGCTTTTCCTTCTGCTGGCCGTGGTGGTCAGTGGCGCCCTGGCCCGCATGGTGCCGTTCTCCGTCCCGACGCCGCTGGTGCAAATCGCGCTGGGCGCCATCATCGGCCTGTCGACGGAGCACCGCGTGGCGCTCGATCCCGAACTGTTCCTGTTCCTCTTCCTGCCACCGCTGCTGTTCCTGGACGGCTGGCGCATTCCCAAGGACGAGCTGCTGAAGGACGCCTCGACCGTGCTCGAGCTGGCGCTCGGGCTGGTGCTGCTGACGGTGGTGGGGATGGGCTTCCTGATCCACTGGATGATCCCGGCGATGCCCCTGGCGGTCGCCTTCGCCCTTGCCGCGGTGGTGTCGCCCACCGATCCCATCGCGGTGTCCGCCATCGCCGCGCGGGTGCCGATCCCGCGGCGCATGATGCACATCCTCGAGGGCGAGTCCCTGCTCAACGACGCGTCCGGCCTGGTCTGCCTGCGCTTCGCGGTGGCCGCCGCGCTGACGGGCACGTTCTCCGCCGGGGCGGCAGCGGTCAACTTCCTGTGGGTGGCCGGGGCCGGCCTCGTCATCGGCATCCTCGTCACCCTGGCGACCACGCGCCTCAAGGCCTGGGTCACCCGGCGCTGGGGCGAGGACACCGGCTCGCAGATCCTGGTCAGCCTGCTGATCCCTTTCGGCTCCTACCTGCTGGCCGAGCACGTCCATGCCTCGGGCATCCTGGCGGCGGTGAGCGCGGGCGTGACGATGACCTATGCGGAAATCTCGCGCCAGGCGCTGGCTATCACCCGGATGCGCCGCAACTCGGTGTGGGACACGATCCAGTTCACGCTCAACGGCATCATCTTCGTGCTCCTGGGCGAGCAGTTGCCCGCGATCGTCTCCGGCGCGCGGCAGACGGTGGCGCTGACCGGGCACGCCCAGCCCTGGTGGCTCGGTGTCTACGTCCTGGCCATCGTCGCGGGCCTGGCGGCGCTGCGCTTCGCCTGGGTCTGGGCCTCGCTGCGGCTCACGATCCTGCGCGGCGACCGGCGGGGCGTGGGGGCGCAGAGCCAGGACTGGCGGCTGGTGGCCGCGACGTCCGTCGCCGGCGTGCGCGGTGCGATCACGCTGGCGGGCGTGCTGACCCTGCCGCTGGCGATGAACGACGGCACGCCTTTCCCGGCGCGGGACCTGGCGATCTTCCTGGCGGCGGGGGTCATCGTGGTCTCGCTGCTGATCGGCAGCGTGCTGCTTCCGGTGCTGCTCAAGGGCCTGGCGATGCCGCCCGAGCCGGTGCGCCAGGCCGAGGAGCAGGGCGCGCGGATCGCTGCGGCCGAGGCCGCGATCCGCGCGATCGAGCGCCACCAGCACGCGCTGGCGGAGGATCACGACGAGCCCGACCTCTACGTCGAGACGGGGGCGCAGGTCATGAACCTCTACCGCGAGCGGATCGAGGGCCTGAGCGGGCGCCCGTCCCAGCAGGCGCGCGCCGAGGACCGGCTGCAGCGCGAGTTCCGCCTGATCGGCTTGAGGGCGGAGCGGGCCGTGCTCGGACAGCTGCTGCGCGGGCGCCAGATCGGCAGCGAGACGGCGCGCAAGCTGACTCGCGAGCTGGACCTGTCGGAGGCGCGCTATCTGGGCTGAGGCTGACGGCTAGAGGACGGCGGGAAGGGCCTGCCAGCACACCGCGACCAGGCTGATCGCGGTTCCCCCGAGCGCGACCGAGCGGCGCCACGCGCCGAAGCCGTCGCGCGCGGGGAGGCGGCGCAGCCGCACCAGCAGCGCGGCGTCGGCGAGGAGGCAGGGCAGCGTCAGCGCCGCGACGGCGAGCGGGGACGGGGCTATCTCGGCGATGGCGTAGAGGCCGAAGAAATGCACGGTCCAGACCAGCAGGCCGCCGAGCAGGATGAACCAGGTGCTCATGCTCCGATGGCGCGCGCGAAGAGGGTGCCGACCAGCCCTTGCGCACCCGTGTAGCCCAGGAACAGGCAGGTGAGATCGAGCGTGGTGTTGCGGCGCGCGGTCACCGCGCCGCGCAGCCGTCGCCAGCCGAGGTAGAGCGCCATCAGCAGCGCGATCCCCGCCACCATCGCCTGCAGCGCCAGCAGCGCGAAGACCGAGGCGGCCTGGCCGCTGCTCTGCGGCGCCAGGATCGCCAGCCAGGCGCGCGCGTCGAGCCAGATCAGCCCGGGCACCGCGAGCGCGGCGAGGAGGGCGGGAGCGACGGCGAGATCGAAGCCGCGGCGGTGCAGCAGGCGGGTGCCCCAGGCCGCGGCGATCACCAGCAGGTAGCCGAGCGCGATCGGCAGTCCCTCGGCGAAGGGCGGCGGCGCCGTCCAGAAGTCGGGCTGGTTTCCCCACAGGAAGGCGAGGCCGAACAGCGCCATGGCGAAGATCATGCCCATGACCACCATCAGGATCACCATCGCCCACCAGCCGTGGCTCTGCGGGCCGGTGACGTAGGTGGGGACGCGGATGCCGGCGCCGATGTCGACCTCGTGCTCGGCCACCGGGCGGTCGGTGTCGGAGAGCCAGCGGATCACCGCCAGCACGCCCAGCACGCCGCTGGCCAGCCCGAAGGTATAGGCCTGCACGGTGAGCGCGAGGAAGAAGCCGGCGGTGAAGAGGGCGGCCGCGAAGGGCCAGACCGAGGGGCCGGGCATGATCTGGACGTACTGCGGCTCGGCGAGGAGGGGGCTGGTGACGATCGTCTCGCGCAGCCCGGTCGCCGAGCGGGGCAGGAAGTAGCGGCCCTGCTCGACGTCGTCGCAGATCTGCGGGTCGTCCCACAGCGGCTCGCGGCTCCTCACCACCGGGATCGAGCGGGTGGAGTAGAGTTCGGTGGGGAGCCACTCGAGCGTGCCGGCGCCGTAGACGTTGCCCGCGTTTCCCTCGCTGGGCGCGAGGCGGAAGTTGCGGGCGAGGTCGAGGAGGAAGAGCAGCACGCCCGCCGCCAGCAGAAAGGCGCCCAGCGTGGAGACGAGGTTGGGCAGGTCCCAGCCGCTGCCGGGGAGATACGTGTAGACGCGCCGGGGCATGCCCATGAAGCCGGCAAGGTGCATCGGCATGAAGGCGACGTTCATGCCGGTGAACATGAGCGCGAAGACCCATCGCCCCCATCGTTCCGACAGCGGCCGCCGGCTCACCATCGGGATCCAGTAGTACATCGCGGCGAACAGCGGGAACACCATGCCGCCGATCAGCACGTAGTGGAGATGGGCGACGATGAAGTAGGTGTCGTGGACCTGCCAGTCGAACGGGACGAGGGCGACCATCACGCCCGTGAGCCCGCCGGTGACGAACACCACCACGCTGCCCATCGCGAACAGGCCGGGCGCGTTGAACCGGGGCTTGCCGGCCGCGAAGGTGGCGATCCACGCGAAGACCTGGATGCCCGCCGGCACGCTCACCGCCATCGAGGCGGCGGAGAAGAAGCCGGAGGTCATCGGCGGCAGCCCGGTGGCGAACATGTGGTGCGCCCAGACCCCGAAGCTGATGAAGCCGGTGGCGACCATGGCCAGCACGATCAGGCGGTAGCCGACCAGCTCGGTCTGGGCGACGGTGGGGATGATCATGCTCATCATCCCGGCGGCGGGGAGGAAGATGATGTAGACTTCCGGGTGCCCGAAGAACCAGAACAGGTGCTGCCACAGCACCGGGTCGCCGCCGCGGGTGGCATCGAAGAAGGGCCAGTTGAAGGCGCGCTCGATCTCCAGCAGCAGCGTCGCCAGGATCACGCTGGGGAAGGCGATCACGATCATCACCGCGAAGACCAGCATGGCCCAGGCGAAGATCGGCATCTTGTCCAGGCTCATGCCCGGCGCGCGGGTGCGCAGGACGCCGACGATGATCTCGATGGCGCCGGCGATGGCGCTGATCTCGATGAAGCCGATGCCCAGCAGCCAGAAGTCGGTGTTGATGCCGGGCGAGAACGCCTTGGAGGTCAGCGGCGGATACATGAACCACCCGCCGTCGGGCGCGAGGCCCACGAACAGCGAGGCGAAGAAGGCAAGGCCCCCCACCGCATAGGCCCAGAACGCATAGGCGGAAAGGCGCGGGAAGGGCAGGTCGCGCGCGGACAGCATCTGCGGCAGCAGCAGCACGCCCGCCGCCTCCACCATCGGCACCGCGAACAGGAACATCATCACCGTGCCGTGCATGGTGAAGACCTGGTTGTAGGTCGCCTGGGGCAACACCGCCATCAGCGGCGCGGCCAGCTGCACCCGCATCAGCAGCGCCAGGACGCCCGCCAGGAGGAAGAACAGGAAGGCCGTTCCCAGATAATAGATGCCGACGTAGTTGTTGTTGACGACGGTGAGGTATTCCCAGCCCTTGGGCGCGCACCAGATGCGGCGCAGCGCCTCCTCTTCCCCCTCGGGCCGCGCGTCCTGCGTGGGGAAGCGGCGGTAGAGCGCGGGGTCGAAACCCGTCTCCGACCTCATTTCAGGCCCGCGAGGTAGGCGGCCAGGTCGTTGAGCTCGTCGGCGCGGAGCTGCTTGTAGTCGGGCATGCGGTTGCCGGGCTTGATGGCCTGGCTGCCGGCGATCCATCCCGCCAGCGTACCCGGGTTGTTGGGGAGGATCCCCGCGCCCAGCGTCCGGCGCGAGCCGACGTGGGTAAGGTCGGGCCCGGCCAGCCCACGCGCCGGCGTGCCTGCGATCGTGTGGCATGCGGCGCAGCCGCTGGAGCGGAACAGCGCCTCACCCCGGCCCCTGTCCCGCGGCGGAGGCGGTGCCAGGCGCTGCGCGTGCCAGCGCCGGAAGCTCTCGGGCGTGTGCGCCACCACCACGAACCCCATCAGCGCATGGGGCCCGCCGCAGTACTCGGCGCACTGGCCGCCGTAGGTCCCCGGTCGGTCGGCCTGGATGCGCAGCAGGTTCCGCCGGCCCGGGATCATGTCCATCTTGCCCGAAAGCTGCGGCACCCAGAAGCTGTGGATCACGTCGGCGGATTCGAGTTCGAGGAGCACGCTCTGCCCTACCGGCACGTGCAGTTCGTTGGCGTCCTGCACCACCGCGCGGCCTGCGCCGTCGAGGTAGGCGACCCGCCACCACCACATCTCGCCCGTGACGCGCACGCGCATCTCGCCCGGGCGGGGGCCCCGCGCCTGGAGGTCGGAGGTCAGCCACAAGCCCCAGGCGAGCAGCACCGTCAGCACCACCACCGGGAAGGCGACGCCGCCGATCCAGATCGCGCGGTCGCCGCCCAGCCTGTCCCGCACCGCGCGCTTGCCCCATAGCGCGATGCCGAGCGCCGCGAGCACGATCAGGAACACCACCCCGCCACCGACCAGCAGCGCCCAGGACAGCTGCGTCACCGGCTTGGAGTAAGGCCCTGCCGGATCGAGGACGGCCGGCGGCCACCCGCCCAGCATGGCGCGCAGCCCCGTCTCAGCGGGCATCGGGCTGGTGCAGGAATGCGGCGATGTCGGCGGCCTGCGCGCGGGTCATCGGCACGCGCGGCATGCCGGTGCCGGGCACGGTGGCCGGGGGGTTGAAGAGGAAGGCGGCCAGGGCATCGGGGCGGTTGGGAAGGGTGCCCGCGATCAGGCCGCGCTCGGCGAAACCGGCCAGCGACGGGCCCGAGGTTCCGCGCGGCCACAGGCCGGGAATGACGTGGCAGGCGCCGCAGCCCAGCCGCTCGGCGGCGAGGCGGCCGCGCGTCGCGGACGCGGGTCCCGCCGCGTTCGGCTCCACGGCCACGTTCTCGCAGCCGGCTAGAAGCGTTGCGGCCATCAGTGCGAAGCGGGCCCTCGTCCTTCGTTCATCCATCGTCAAGCGGAACAGTCGGCCGTCGCGATGGTTCCGCTTGACGATGCGCCGCTCCTTCCTCGTTCTGTCGCTCGCCCTCTCCGCCTGCGGCGCCGAAGGCGGCAACCCCGCCTTCCGGTCCACGGGCGAGGTGATCGCCTTCAGCGGGGGCGACGGCGGTGCCGCCCACGCCTGCGTCACCTGCCACGGCCTTCGCGGCGAGGGCGACGGGCGGCTGGCGCCCCGCCTCGCCGGGCTGGACGCCGGCTATCTCCACCGCCAGCTCGACGACTATGCGAACGGCCGGCGCGATCACAAGGCGATGCGCGCCGTCGTGCGGCGCCTCAGCGGAGAGGACCGGGCGCGGGTCGCGGCCTACTATGCGGGCCTGCCCGGAACCGGCACGCCGTTCGCACAGACATCCGCGCTGTACCGCGCCCGGTGCGCCGGGTGCCACGGGGTGCGGGGCGAGGGCGGGGACGCCGCCAATCCGCCGCTGGCCGGACAGTCGCCAGCCTATATCGCCGCCCAGCTCGAGGCGTGGCGGGCGGGCAAGCGGCGGGGCGACGGCATGGCGCAGATGCTGCAGGTCAGCCGGGCGCTGACGCCGGAGGAGGTCCGCCTGGTCGCAGGCCACGCCGCGCCTCCGCTTCCGCCGGCTCGTCGGCCTGAAGCTCAGGCAGCATCCCGATAAGCACGTCGTGCTTGTCCCAGAAGTGGTGCTTGATCGCGGCCCCGGCGTGCAGCGGGACCATCACCAGCAGCAGGATGACCAGCAGCGCATGGATGCCTTCGGCCCAGTCGAGGATCGCCCACTGCATGGCGATGGGAATGTCGTGGAAGGGCATCTGCGGCCACGGGACGCCACCGAGCGAGAGGGGCGGGGCGTCGCCCAGCGCCGACCACATCGCCCATCCGCTCAGCGGCAGGGCGAAGAAGCAGGTGTAGAACAGCCCGTGGGTGAGGTAGGCGAGCTGGGTCTGCCAGCCCAGCTTGTCCGCATCGTTCTCCGGCCCCGGGACGATGACACGCCACGAGAGGCGCAGCGCGGCCAGTACGAGCATCAGCAGGCCGAGTTCGGAGTGCAGGCGGTAGCCCTCCAGCTTGGCCTCGCCCACGGGAAGCCGGCCGACGTGCCAGCCCCAGTAGAGCTGCAGCGTGATGAGCGCCGCCATCGTCCAGTGGAAGGCGACGCCGACCGGCGAATAGCGCCGCTCGGCGGTATGGCGAGCGGCCCAGCGCCGGATCGCCGCGATCACGCCGCCATCGCCCGTTCGCGGCGGGAGAGCCAGGCCCCGGTCAGCGCCAGCGCCGCCAGGAGGTAGGCGCCGGCTCCGGGCACCCACATGATGAGCCCGGCAAGCTGCTGGTCCTCGCGCGGAGAGAGGCCCCAGGGCTGCACGGTGGTCCAGTGGAAGGCGTAGATCGCCCGGCCTGCGAAGGCGAGCAGGGCGCCCAGCAGCCCCATCTGCACCATCGTCGCCAGCAGCGCGGCGCCCGCCGCGGGGGCGGAGGCGGCCAGGACGGCACGCCAGAAGCCCACGGCCACGGCGAGCATGCTGGCCTGCATCAGCCAGTAGACGCCGTCGTTCGCCAGCGCGAGGGCGTAGGCGGGCGGGGCGTGCCAGATCCACACCACCACCGCCTGCGCCAGCGTCCACGAGGGAAGCGCGCGGCCGCCGCGGGGCAGGGCAAGCGCCAGGCACGGGGCGACCAGCTCGACCAGCAGCAGGTGATGGACCGTGCGGGCGCTGAACAGCGCCGAGGTCAGCGCGCAGAGCGGCGACACGAACAGGACTGCCAGCAGCGCGAACCCGGCCCACAGCGGCGCCGGTCGCCCGCCCGCTCGCGTCAGCGCGGCAAAGGCCAGCACCAGGACTGCGGCCAGCACCGGGTCGGGGTTCCAGCGGGTCCACAGGTCATGGGGAAGGGGCGGCGCGCCGCAATAGGGGATGGTGCCCGGCTCCATGCTAGCGCAACCGCCCGTTCCGCACCCGGTTCCCGGTCCGGCGCGCTATTCCCTCAGTCCGCGACGATCCGCACCGGCACTCCCTTGGCGGCGGGTGTCTTGGAGAGCTGGTCGTGGTGCTCCAGCGGCACGAGTGGGTTGAGCTCGGGGAAGTAGCCGGCCAGGCAGCCGCGGGGCAGGTCGTAAGGAGTGACCGCCAGCCCCGCGACGGCGCGGTGGATGCCCTCGCCGCAATCGGTGACGAGCGTCACCTTCTGGCCTTCGGAGAGGTTCGCGGCCGCCATGTCCTCGGGACTGACGAGCACGATCATGCGATCGCCTTCGAGCCCGCGCAGCCGGTCCGAGTGGCCGTAGACGGTGGTGTTGAACTGGTCGTTCGAGCGCAAGGTGACCAGGGTGTAGCGCCCCGGCGCCTCGTCGAAGCCGTGCGAGGTCCAGACCGAGGGCACGGTGAACTCGGCCTTTCCGCTCTCGGTCTTCCACACGCGTTCGTGCGCGGGGTTGCCGCGATAGAAGCCGCCGGGCTGGTTCATCCGCGCGTCCATGTCGTGGAACTCGTCGGGGTAGGTGCGGGCGATCAGCTCGCGCACCTGGCGATAGTCGCCCGCCCATTCGTCCCACCTCCACAGCGGGTTGGGCGGGAGGGTTGCCTTGGCGATCCCGGCGACGATCGCCAGTTCGGAGCGCAAGTGCGGGCTGGCGGGCTTGCGCCGCCCGATCGAGCCGTAGATGTGGCTGAAGCTGTCCTCGATGGTGACGGTCTGCGGCCCGCCCGCCTGGATGTCCTCCTCCGCGCGGACCAGGCAGGGCAGGAGGTAGCTCTCCTTGCCGGGCATCAGGTGCGTCCGGTTGAGGCGGGTGGCGACGTGCGCGGTCAGCTCCATGCCGCGCCAGGCAGGATGGACCCTGGCATGGTCCGGCACGGCCCGCGCCAGGTTGCCGCCGAGCCCGACGAAGCCTTTGGCGCTTCCGTCGAGCAGGGCCTCCAGGAACTCGACCGTGGTGTGGCCCTTCTCGGTCGGCGGATCGAACCCGAAGATCTCGCGCAGCTTGTCGAGCGGCACCAGCTCGGGCTTCTCGGAGATGCCGACGGTGCGCTGGCCCTGGACGTTGGAATGGCCGCGGATGGGCTGGCAACCGGCGCCCGGGCGACCGATGTTGCCGCGCAGCAGCAGAAGGTTGACCAGCATGCCGATCGCCTGCGAGCCGTGGACCTGCTGCGTCAGGCCCATGCCGTAGATGCCGATGACGCTGCGCGCCGCGACGTAGGAGTCGCCCGCGCGCTCCAGTTCGGCCCGGGTCACGCCCGAATGGCGCTCGATCTCGTCCCAGGCCGCGGCGCGGACCTGGGCCGCAAACGCCTCGAAGCCGTGGCAGTGCTCGGCCAGGAAGGCGTGGTCGAGCACGCCGCCACGCTCGTCCTCCAGCTCCAGCACCCGCTTGCACACGCCGGTGAGCGCGGCGATGTCGCCGCCGGGGCGGACCTGCACGTACTGGTCCGCGATTGGGGTCGGCTTGCCGAGCGTCATCTGCCACGGGTTCTGCGGGTCGACGAACTCGATCAGGCCCTTCTCGCGCAGCGGATTGAAGGCGACGATGCGGCAGCCGCGCTCGACCGCGTCCTTCAGCGGATGGAGGATGCGCGGGCTGTTGGTGCCCGGGTTCTGGCCCAGGTAGAAGATCGCCTCGCAATGCTGGAGGTCCTCGAAGGTGCAGGTCCCCACCGGGGAGCCGATCACCTTCTTGAGCCCGACCGAGGTGGTCTCGTGGCACATGTTGGAGCTGTCGGGGAGGTTGTTGTTCCCGTACATGCGGGCGAACACGCCGTAGAGGTAGGACGGCTCCAGCGCCGCCTTGCCGGAGGCGTAGAAGGTCACCGAGCGGGGCTCCAGCCGGCGCAGCGTGCGCCCGATGGCCTCGAGCGCCTCGTCCCAGGCCACCGGCACGTAGCGGTCGCTGGCGGCGTCGTAGCGCATCGGATGGGTGAGGCGGCCCACCTTCTCCAGCTCGTGTTCCTCCCATTCCGCCAGCGCGGTGACGGTGTGCTGCGCGAAGAACTCCGGAGTGCAGCGCTTGGAGGTGAGATCCCAGATCGTCGCCTTGGCGCCGTTCTCGCAGAACTCCGCGGGGTGCGGGCTGGGCGGCTTGGCCCAGGCGCAGGAGCTGCACATGTAGCCTTCGGGCTTGTTCTGCTCGGACAGCGTGCGCAGCGCCTCGGGGGGCGCCTTGCTCGCCACCTCCACGCGCGCCATGCCGTCCAGCGAGCCCCAGCCGCCGGTGGCGTGATGATAGCGCCGCGGCTTGACCAGGTTGTCCATCGCTCTCTCCTCAGGCCGGTTCGTGGGTCGGGCAGCCGTTGCGGTGCCGTGCGCGAGGCGCGGGCGATCGCCAGGGCTTCTTGCGTTAACCCCGCAGGACGCCGCGAGTGCCTGAATCTGCGGAAATTTACCTGCGCGCCCTGCGCAATCGGGGCGCTCAGGCGGAGTGGTCGCGCTGGCAGAGCCGCTTGGCGATGTTGGCCGTGCGCGTCATCATCCCGGCTTGGGGGTCGGTGGACCAGAACCGCGCCCCGGCCCGGTGCATGTAGTCCCACTGCAGGTCGCGCCGCCCTTCGTGGTCGACCCGCTTGCTGATGATGAAGCGGATCTTGCCGGTGGAATCGAGGATCACGGTGGCGCCGCCGTAGAACGGGAAGAGCTTGCCGTCGCGCCGGACCAACACCCGCTGCGTGACTTCGGCGACGAGGTCGAAGGCGATCTGCCGGTCGGGCCCGATCCGCCGCGCGATCCGCACCGATTCCACCGTGGGCAGGCCCGTCTCGCCTTCCACGAACTCGACCGCGCGCGGGCTGACGAGGCCGAACTCGCGCGCGTAGACCGGATCGGCGGCGAGCCGGCCGATCGCCCCGGCCAGGTGCATCATGTCGGTCCTGTCGTGCAGGTCGGCGAGATCGTCGCTCAGGTGCAGGGCGCCCAGCTTGAGGTCGGCGCCGGTCACGATCTCGGTGCGCGGCTTGCGCCATTGCAGCGCGTCCTCGCTCATGCTGTCCACCCCCTCGCCATAGATGCGCGCGCTGCCGAAGGCCTCGATGATCGCCTCGCGATAGGCGAGCGCGTCGTCGGGGACGAGGTCGATGTCGGCGGTGATAAGCGCGCGCAGGTAGTCGCCGAAGCGCACGTCCACCGGGGGGCAGTAGTCGATGGCGCGGATGCAGATGGTGAGGAACTGGCTGGCGAGCTTGCTCGCCTCGTCCACCAGGATCTCCAGGATCAGCTCGGACAGTTCGCCGTCGGGCAGCACCCCCGAGCCACCGGTGGCGAGGCGCACATAACGGCGGATGCGCCGCTGGTAGAGGCGGTCGAAGGCGCAGAAGATGGCGCGGGTGAGCGCCTGCCCGCGCGTGTGCGGATCGGTCACGCTCTCGTCGTACTCGACCTGGCAGTGCGCCTCCGGCTTGACGAAGGTGCGCAGGCCGGGACCCTCCACGCCGATCGCGCGGCCGAACTCCTGCGCCAGGCTGACGAGCTGCTCGGCGTTCGCCAGCCCCCCGCGCGAGGACGACAGGGCGGAGCGGACGACATCGGGGTAGGCGAAGTGCTGGAAGAACGCGATGAGGTCGGCGAAGGCCTCGTGGAAGGCCAGGACGTCGGCATGCGTGGGCTCGAAGAAGTGCGCGCGCAGCCCGTCCAGCAGGGCATGGCTCGCCTCGTGCACGATGATGTCGTGCGAGAGGCTGGTATAGACGAGGCTCTGCCCCGCCTGCATCAGCGGGCGCGACTGGGTGGCGGTGAAGTAGCCGAAGATGATCTCGCCGCGCTCGCGATCGTACCAGGCATTGGCGGCGTTCGCTCCGAACGGGCGCAGCCTGAGCCGGGCCGATCCGTCCTGCTCGCCCGCGATCGCCCAGGGCACCTCGCGCCCGAGCGCGAGCTTGAAGTTGGCGTAGGTCAGCATGGTCACGGCATAGACCATCTGCTGGTGGAACTCGGGCCGCGACAGCGAAGGCGTGTACCCGCCGTTCAGCAGCACCGGGATGCTGTCGAGCTCGGCTGCCGGATAGGCGGTGCCGTTCGCGTCGGTGTTGTCCACCTCCACGATGGCGCCGCACAGGCGCTCGCCGAGCGCCTCGTAGGGGATCTTGACCTTGGCGATCGCGCCGCCGAGCTTCGACACGCTGGGGTCCAGCGCGTAGATCGACAGCGTGCGGTAGAGCGGATCGCCCGGCCGGTGCGCGTAGGAGCGCAGCTTGCCCGCCCGCATCAGCCGCTTGCCGAAGTGGAACAGCGTGCCGGCCCCGTCCGGCAGCGGGTCCGACGGGTCGATCGCCGGCGTGGGCGGGACACGGCTCTGCGCCTCGCTGCTGACGGCCTCCGAGACCGGCTCTGTCGGACGCGTGGCCATGGCGGCTCAGAGCGCCATCGGCTGGTCGAAGGCGGCGGGGTCGCAGTACAGGTTGGGTATTTGCCGCGCCTGGGCGCCGAAGGCCTTGATGAGCGCGTCGTGGAACTCGCGGTTGGTGAGGCCGGAGGCGCGGGCGAGCAGGGGCACGGCGCGGATGGTGAAGTCGCCCGAGCCGTTGGACTCGAAAGCGACCTGCTGGTCCTGGCAGGCGGAGAACTGGATGCCGATCAGCCCGGCCTGCGCGGTCAGCGCGCGGCTCTGCTGGGGCGCCGTCGCCTTGGCCGCCTTCCAGGCCGCGATCATCCCGGGCGTGGGCTCGACGTAGCGGGCCAGCACGCCGGGCTCGGGCGCCGGCGGCGGCGGGGCCAGCAGCGCGCGCATGACGGTCCCCGAATGGCAGCAGTCCATGAAGAAGGTGACCGATGCCCCCGGGGGCAGGAGCTGGACGGCCCGGTAGATGGCGTCGTCGAGCACCAGCCCGCCGGTTCCTCCGGGATTGTTGCAGTCGACCGCGCAAATGGCGGAATCGTCCTTGCCGCCTTCGTCGCCGTCGGCGTCCGGGAACAGCGTGCCGTGGCCGGCGTACTGCACCACGAGCCGGTCGCCCGCCGCGGCCGAGCCGATGAAGGCGGACAGCTGCGCGATGATCGTCTCCGAGGTCGCTTCCTGCTCGGGGATCGTGCTCACCTGGAAGCCGATGCCTTTCAAGGCCGCGGACCAGCGCGCCACGTCGTTGAGGCAGCCGCGCAGGCCGGAAATGTGCCGGTAGTTGTCGATGCCGAAGCACAGCGCCTTGCGCATCCCCACCGGCGCGGAGGCGGACGGCTGCGCCGGGGAGGAAGCCGAAGAGGAGGGCGCGGAGGGCGCGGGCCCTGCCGCGGCCGCCGCGGGGAACGCCGAGAGGTAGGGTCGCAGGTGCTCGGGCAGGGCCGGCGGGGCGTCCCAGAGGCCTTCGAAGGCCCGCGTGCCGACATAGGGCGAAATGGCTTCGCCGTTCACCCGGTCGGTGATCCGGCGGCACACGCTTTCCAGGGTGGCAGCGTCGTTGTCGAAGCCGCCGTGGCTCGTCGAATCGCTCGCCGAGCCGGAGCCGGCATCGCTGCCCGGCGACCAGATCACCCGGGCGGCGCGGCCGGGGCCGCCGTCCAGCGCGAACAGGCGCCGCAGCGCGGCATCGCCGCGCAGCGAGACCTCGAGGCCGAGGATGTCCACGTCCCGCTCGGGCTCGAGCGCGCCGTAGATCATGTAGAGCAGCGACTTGCGATAGAGCGGGGTGACCGTGTCGGCACGCTCGCGCGCCTTGGTCATGGTGTAGACGGTCAGGTCCCTGACCTGCTGCCCGACCGCGGGGGCGAACCGCTCCTGGAAGAGATCGGAGGTGATCGCGGGAGCCAGGAAGTGCGCCGTCTCGACCACCACGTCGGGGCCGAACGCGCCCAGCAGGTAGGTATGGAAGATGCTGCCGGCGCTGTGGCCGGCCAGGTGCAGCTCGATCGCATCGCCATGGTCGTCCAGCAGCTTCGCGATCTTCTGCGCGACGTAGGCGGCACCGCCGTCCGGAGCGCTGGCCCGCTCGGCGCTGCGCTTCATGCCGGACCAGATCTTGTCCGCGCCCAGGAAGCGGACGGTGTCCTCGACCCGGTCGTCCATCCAGTCGGCCAGCCCTCCGCGCGGCGCCTCCTGCAGGCCGCGCGCGCCCAGGAGCATCTGCTTGAGCGTCTCCGCCAGTCCGGTCTCCCAGATGAAGAACAGCGGATAGACGCCGTTCGCCTGCCAGAAGCGCAGCTGGTCGTAGGCGCCCAGCAGCGCCGACTTCTCGCTGGTGAGCCCGCCATGGGCATAGAGCAGGAGCCGGACCTTGCCCGCGTCTCCCGCAGCGGCGATCTCTCGCGGCAGCACCTCGTCGAACACGCGGTCGACGTCGCCGGCGTCGGTCTGCACGATCCCGCCGCTGGAGAAGCGGCCCTGGGTGAGGTTGACGATGTGGTCCGACAGCGCCTCGACGATCCCCGGGTCCAGCGCGGGCGAGAACAGGTCGCGGCTTGCGCCGTCCGCGACCTCGGGCCACTCGAGCGGGTGGTCGGCCGCGGCGAGGTCGTCGGTCTGCGGGGCGCGCGGGTCCATCTTGTCGATCATGGCGTAGCTGCCGCCGCCTTGCGCCGTGAAGGCGTCGCGGCGGGTCTCCGCCGGGGCGTCGGGCAGGGCGAAGGCCGCGATGGCCTGGATCCACTGCCCCTTGTCCTGGCTGGTGCCGGGGCAGCTCTTGGTCGACATCTCGTTGTGGAAGCGCAGTGCCTTCGCCTCCAGGCCGAAGTGCTGCTGCACTGCCTTGATGACGGTCAGCGCGGCATCCTTCTGCGCGGCCGAGATCGTCTCGCGGCCCTTGTCGAAGTCGCCGATCATCTCGATCATGAACGGCCCGGCCTTGCTGTTGCCGTTGAAGCCGGAGGCCGAGGCGGGCGACCAGTTGAAGTTGCGGCCGATCCAGATCGTGCCGTCCGGCGCGATGCTGGCGTGCTGGGCGATGTCGCTCCACCCGTTGACCTGCGTGTGGTGGCGCCACATCGCCTCGATCGTGGGCAGCCCGCGGTAGTCCGCCTGGCGCGGCCGCCAGGTGTGGTGGAGATGGACCTCGACGATCCGGCGCGTCCACGGGAAGTCCCGGATGAGCCGGACGAAGGCGGCTGCGTCAACCGACTGGAACGATCGCATGGTTTCCTCCCCTCAGGATGCCGGCCGCAGGATCTCGGTGGCGATGTTCTTGACGATGGCCTGCCGCTTCTCCTCCAGCTTCTGCTTCGTGGCGGCATCCGGAACGGCGGCGATCTGCGCCTCCAGTCGGTCCGCCTCGCCCTTGAGGCGCATGTCGGAGACGAGTTGCAGCCCTTCGACCAGGGCGTCGACGGAAGCCGCACCGCCGTTCTTGCCGGCAGAGCCGTAGAACCGCTCCAGCTGCGCGGCGCTGGCGGCGCGCGCGGCGAAGCCGTTGAGCTCGGGCCGCTCGGTCCCGTCCAGCGTCAGCACCACGTAGGGCTCGTCCCCGGCATAGGCCTTCCCGTCGGGACCGACCAGCCCGCGCGCCGGGTCGTAGCGGTGGCCGGCGAGGTCGGCGTGGGTGAGCAGCCAGTGGTCCGCCACGGCGAGCGGCCGGCCGGGCAGCCCGAAGTTCAGCGCCTCGGTAATGGAGAACACCGGATCGCCGTCGATCAGCGCATCGGCCAGCTTGCTGCCGATGTTGACGACCTCTCCGGCGGCCAGGAGCGCGCCGGCGTAAGGCATCATCAGCGGCATCCCGCCGGCCGCCTTGAGCGCCCGGGCCACGCCGTCGAACAGTTCGCGGTCGAAGCGGTTCACCGCGATCTCGATGCTGAGGATCAGACTGTCGGCCATCACGGCGGGCGAATAGAGCACCACCGGAGTGCCTTCGTCGAAGGCCGAGCCGGTGATGTGCGAGCGGGGCTCGACATCGTCGAGCATCAGGTTCAGCGCGCGGGCGGTGGCCTGGAGGACGGCGTAGTCCTTGACGCCCGACATCACGCCCACGTCGGTGCCGCGGAACGGCCCCTGCTTGGGGTACTTGCCGGTGTAGATCCGCTCCAGGTAGACCAGCAGCGGCAGGCCCTTGCCGATCGGCTTGAACGGCAGGACCTCGCCCGGCCCGCCCAGCGGACCGCGCGCGTCCCGCGCCTGCGCGTCGTCGAGCATGTCGGTCTGCGAGACGACCGTCTCGCCCATGATAGCGAAGATCCCCAAGGTAACCCCCGTAGTTCCAAGGTCGATCGGGCCGGACGGACTGGAGCGATACTCCCGAGACGACTCCGAACGGCTGCAATTTACTACCACAGCAAAGAAGAAGTCTCATGACGTTTCGCGTCATGTTAGGCTCAGGAAAGAAAAGCCGTGCGCCCGGCGCCGCGCCGGACGCGTGGGGCACGCGGATACCGCTGTTCCACGTTCTCGAACGGTTCGAACGAGTTTATCCGGCTGAACTGAAAGGCCGGCCGGCGATACAAGGTCTGCATGAAGAGGGCGTTCCTCTTCTACCCGGCGGATCCCGCGGTCCGCCCGTCATTCCAGACCGGCTTTTTCAGACAGGATAAGGAGAGTCCCATGTCCGTCCGCTTATCCGACATCGAAGGTGTCGATCTCGTCGTCCTCCCGCCCGTCCGCGATCTCGGCGATGGCTTCCAGGTCCGCCGTGCCCTTCCCACCGCGCAGCGCCGGATGGTCGGCCCGTTCATCTTCTTCGACCAGATGGGCGAGGCCGTGTTCCGCAGTGGCGAGGGCCTCGACGTGCGCCCGCATCCGCACATCGGCCTGTCCACGCTGACCTACCTGGTCGAAGGCGAGATCCTCCACCGCGATTCGCTCGGTTCGGTCCAGGCGATCCGGCCCGGCGAAGTGAACTGGATGACCGCCGGCAGCGGCATCGTCCATTCGGAGCGCACCTCGCCCGAGGTCCGGGCCAGCGGCGGCAAGCTGTTTGGCCTGCAGACCTGGATCGCGCTCCCGCGCGAGGCGGAGGAGACCGCGCCCGCCTTCGCCCACCACAAGGCGCACGAGATGCCGGTGGCAGAGGATCGCGGCACCCGCATGACGCTCATCGCCGGCACCTCGGACGGCATGACCTCGCCGCTGCGGACCTATTCGGACATGGTCTACGCCGACCTGGTGATGCAGGACGGCGCCCGCTACCAGGTCCGGCCTGAGCACATCGAGCGCGCCCTCTACGTCGTCTCGGGCGCGATCGAGATCGAGGGCCAGACCGGCGGCTTCGTGGAAAGCGAGCTGGTGGTGCTCAAGCCCGATGCCGAGGTGGTGGTTCGGGCCAAGGGACCGACGCGCCTGATGCTGCTGGGCGGCGAGCCGCTGGCGGAGCAGCGCCACATCTTCTGGAACTTCGTCTCGTCCTCGGCCGAGCGGATCGAGCAGGCGAAGGCGGACTGGAAGTCCGACCGCTTCGCCCGCGTCCCCGGCGAAGACGAATTCATCCCGCTGCCGGCCTGAGGACCGCCTCGCGCCGGAAACGGAGCCTCGGCCGCACCGTGCCGGCGCGACCGAGGCTCCGTCCCATCATTCAGCCGCGATGGAGACTGCGGTCATGCCTTCCTCGCACTCGCACGTGGTGATTTCCTCGGCGAACCAGGCGCAGGTGCGTGCCAGGCCTTCCGAAAGCGGCATGCGGGGAGTCCATCCCAGCAGCGTCTCGGCGCGTGCGATATCGGGACGGCGGCGGCGGGGATCGTCCACCGGCAGCGGCAGGTTCGTCACCGTCGCGGACCGCCCGATCAGCGCGAGGATCGCGTCGAGCAGCTCGTTGACGGTGCGCTCCTCGGGATTGCCCAGGTTGATCGGCTCCAGGCCGTCGATGTCGCTCTCCATCAGGCGGATCAGGCCTTCGACCATGTCGGAGACATAGCAGAAGCTGCGGGTCTGGCTGCCGTCCCCGTAGATCGTCACCTCACGCCCGGAAAGCGCCTGACAGATCAGGTTGGAGACGACCCGGCCGTCGTCGGGGTGCATGTGCGGGCCATAGGTGTTGAAGATGCGCGCCACACGGACGTCGGCGCGGCCCATGCGCGCGAAGTCGAACGCCATCGCTTCGGCTGCGCGCTTGCCCTCGTCGTAGCAGGCGCGCGGTCCGGTGCAGTTCACCCAGCCGCGGTAGTCCTCGCGCTGGGGGTGGACTTCGGGATCGCCATAGACCTCGCTGGTGGATGTCAGCAGGAAGCGGGCTCCCGAGGTCTCGGCCAGCCGAAGCAGGTGGTCCGTGCCGACCACGCAGGTGAGCATCGTGTGCTCGGGATCGGCCTGGTACTGCGGCGGAGAGGCGGCGCAGGCCAGGTTGTAGACCCGCTCGAACCGCGCGGCGCGATCCACGATCGAGGCCGGCAGCGGATTGACGATGTCGGCCTCGACGAACTCGAAGTTCGGGTGCGCTTCGAGGTGCCTGAGGTTGGACGGGCGCGCGGTCTGCAGGTTGTCCAGGCAGACCACGCGCTTGCCGCGTGCGAGCAACTCGGCGCAGAGATGGGAGCCGATGAAGCCCGCACCCCCGGCGACAAGGGTGAGCGGCTCGCCATGGGGCTGGGTCTCGGCGATCATCATGGTGCTCCTCTCCTGTGGCGCGGATGCCGACCGCGCCATCGCTTCGAACAGATGGTTCTCCAGCTCGCCCGCGCGGTGGGCTGCCGTATGGGCGTCGAGCACGCGCCGGCGCGCGGCTTCGCCCAGCGCCTCGGACGGGCGTGCCAGCGCGGCGATGGCGTCTTCGCTGGTGTCGGCCAGCACGATCTCCTCGCCCGGGACGAACAGGCTCTCGATGCCGTCCCAGCGGTCCGACAGGATCGGAGTGCCGCAGGCCGCGGCCTCGAACAGGCGCACCGAGGGCGACCAGCCTGCGGCGATCATGTCGGCGCGCGTGACGTTGAGCGCCATGCGCGAGGCGCTGTAGAACTCGGCATGCTGGGACGGGGGAAGATGCTCAATGCGCTCGACGTTCGCCGGCCAGTCGATCTCGGCGGGATACTGCGGACCAGCGACCGCGAAGCGCAGGTCCGGCCGACGCCGCGCCGGTTCGAGCAGCAGCCTCTCGAGCGTCGGCTGGCGGTCCGGGCTGTAGGTGCCCAGATACGTGAGGTCCCAGCGCTTGGCGATGCCGAGCGGCCGGTAGGGCTCCGGGTCGACCGAGCAGTAGAGCGCGCGGGCGGCCTTGGCGCCGTACTCCTGCTCAATCCGCTGCAGCGTGGGGCCGCCGGTGAACGACAGGTACACGTCGAAGCCGGGGATCACCTCGGGCGAAAGATACTCGTAGTCGCCCCGGGCCAGCTTGGCGAGGGTGACGGGCGTGTCGATGTCGTAGAAGGCGGTGACGCCGCGGGCATGCGCCTGCACGAAGCGCGCGACCTCGACGCCGTCAGGGACGTAGGAGCCGACGATCACCGCGTCCGCGCCGGCGATCTCGTCACTCCAGAGCGACAGGTGGTCCAGGTCACGGTAGTATTCGAGCCGGCAGAAGTCCGGATCGGCCAGGTCGCGGTTTGCGCCGGCATACCAGGGGACCTCGCGCTCCAGGAACAGGATGTCGTGCCCGCGCGCGGCGAGGGCGGCGAGCAGCGCGCGGAAGGTGGTGGCGTGGCCGTTGCCCCAGGAGGAACCCAGGCTCAGTCCGAGTACGACGAGTTTCATGCTGGCTCCGTTGCGCGCTGCTGGTGTTCCTGGAAGATGCGGTGGACCTGCCGGCCGCGGAGCGCATACGTGTGCTCCGCGTGCACGCGGCGCAGCGCAGCCTCACCAATGGCTTCGGCGCGCTCGGGGGTGAGGGCGCCGAGGATCTCGGCGACGTCCTGGCCGTCGCGGGCCACCAGCACTTCCTCGTCGGGCTTGAGGAACTGCTCGATGCCTTCCCAGGCGTCGGTGATCAGGCACGCGGCCGCGCCCGCGGCCTCGAACACGCGCGTCGCCGGCGAGAAGCCGATGTGTGCCATGGAATCGCGCGCCACGTTGAGGACGGCGCGGGGCGTGCAGTTGAACGCGTTGTGATCGCCGGTGCCGACATGGCCGATGGCGCGCACGTTGAGGGTCATCGCCTTGTCGTGCCAGCCGTTGCCGCCCAGCAGGAAGGACGACTGCGGCAACTGCGCGGCGGGGCGCAGGAAGAACTCCTCGATGCGCGCCTCGCGGTCCGGCAGGCGGTTGGCGAGCAGGCCGAGGTCGGCGGTAAACCGCGCATCGTGGGGCGCGGGATGGTGCGTTTCGGGGTCGAGCGCATTGTAGATCGGCTCGCACAGCGCCGCGCCGAAGCCGGTGTAGGCGTCCACCACCGGCGGCCCGCCGCCATAGGTGAGCACCATGTCGAGATGCGGCAGCGCCTGCAGCACCGGATGGCTGGCATCGCCGCGCATCTCGTCGAGCGTGGCGGCGGCGTCCACGTCCCAGAAGATGCGCAGCGCATCGGGCCGGCTTTCGGAGACGATCCCTTCGAGCAGCTCGCGGTCGAACACGCCCACGCCGTTGGCCTTGACGACGATGTCGGCCGCGCCGGCTTCGGCAAGCACGGAACGCAGGCCCTCCTGCGTCGCCGGGTAGACCACCGAGCGCGCCCATTGCGGGGGCTCGATGTCGCGGTGCTGCTGGCGGTCGAAGGCGTCGGGTTCGTAGAAAGTGATCTCGTAGCCGTGCCCGGCGAGCGCCTTGAGGATGCCGCGGTAGTACGTCGCGGCGCCGTTCCAGTAGGAGGAGAGCAGGCTGGATCCGTAGAATGCGATCTTCATGCGGCGTCCTTGGCGGTCTGGGGTTGGGCCAGGCTGGCGACGATCGAGAGGAGTTCGTCGACACGGTGGGCGCAGGTGTGGCGGGCCAGGATCGTCTCCAGGCCCTTGCGGACGAGTTCGGCACGCACCGAGGGATCGTCGCGCAGGGTGGCAAGGTGGCGCGTCATTTCCGCCCCGTCCCGGGCGACGAGGTAGTCCTCGCCCGGGCGGAACAGGTGCTCGGCGTCCTCCCACGGGGCCGAGACCAGCGGAATGCCGCAGGCGAGCGCCTCGAACACGCGGATGGTCGGGATGCCCGGCAGGATCGTGGAATAGTAGCGGCGCGGCACGTGGACCGTGGCCAGGTGACCGGCGAAGATCTGCGGTGCCCGCGCGTTGGGAGCCCAGCCGTGGTACCGCACGCCGTAGCGCGCCAGCGTGGCGCGGGCGGCTTCGGGATAGCGCACGCCGTAGATGTCCAGAGCCAGGCGGGCGTCCTGGGCCGGGCGGAACAGGAACTGCTCCAGTTCCTCGGTGCGCTCCCCGTCGCCCCAGTTGCCGATCCACACCAGGCCCTCGCGCGGGCCCCCGGCCTGCGGCGGGTGGAAGCGGCGTACGTCCGCGGCCTCGTGCCAGGTCCATACCCGACCGCCCCAGCCCCAGCCGCGATAGACCTCGCTGAGGGTTTCCCCGAAGGCGAGAACGCCGTCGTAGCCCGACAGATCGTAGGCGCGCATGGCTTCGGGTTCGCTGACGGCGCGGTGGTGGGTGTCGTGGAACAGCAGCGTGAACGCCGCGCCCTGCGCGCGCAGGCGGCCGACCGCGGCGACGAGCTGCGGATCGTTCCACTCGTGGACGATCACCAGGTCGGCATCGTCCACCAGCGGCTCCACGGGTGTCTGAGGCTCGTACGTGGCGGAGGACAGCTCCGGATAGCTGTCGCGATAGGCCGCGAGGCCGGCCTCGCCGTGGTCGGCCAGCAGGTTCTCGAGGCTCCAGGCGCCGGCCGGCTCCCACACCGAGACCTCATGGCCGCGCGTGACGAGGTCGCTCAGGACGCCGCGCAGGAAGTGTGCGTTGCCGTGGTTCCAGCACGAGGCCAGCGAGTGGGTGAAATAGACGATCTTCATGCCGCCACTCTCCCGCTGCACGTTCCCTCGGCCAGCGCGTCCGCGTAGATCGCGAGCATGGCGTCCGCCATCGCCTGGGGCGAGTAGCGACCCGCCCGTTGGCGCGCCGCCTCGCCGAGGCGCCGGCGCTCCGCCGGATCGTGCAGCAACTGCTCGATCGCTCCGACGTAGGCAGCCTTGTCGTCCGGCGGCACGAATGCGGCGGCGCCGTCCCAGAGTTCGCGGAAGCTGTCTATGTCCGAGAGGACCAGGGCGCAACCGGCCTGCGCGGCCTCGAGGACGGCGAGGCCGAAGGGCTCGAAGGAGGCTGCGGACACGAAGACGGGCTGCTTCGCCAGTTCGGCGCCAAGGCCCGCTGCGTCCAGTTGCCCGAGCAGCCGAAGGTGATGGAGCTCGGCGCGCTCGCCGTGCGGACCGATGGCGGCACCGGCCGCGGCGAAGGGCGCGCCGATGCGCGCGGCGACGGCGTCGAGCAGGTCCGCGCGCTTGACCCGGTCCCACAGCCGCCCGACCGTCAGCACGCCGCCGGTCGGCTCGCCTCGCATCGGCTGATCCCCGGCGCCCTCGACGAGCACGGTGCGGCCGTTGTGGACGACCTGCGGCGTGTCAGGAAGCGCATAGAGCCGCTGGATGGTGCGGGCATAGCTGTGCGTCGGGGCGACCAGGCGGTCGGCGCTGCGCAGGCCTTCTCCCATCAGGTCGCGGTGCCAGTGATAGGCGGGATCGAGCGCTTCGCCGCGCTTGGCGGCTTCCCACCAGGTGCCGACGCAGCCGTGCGTCACGGCGATCACCGGGACCGGCGGCGGCGTCGCGGCGCCGAGCGTGGGCATGTTGAACTGGACGAGATCGGCGTGCTCGTCGCGGGCGAGGGTGGCGATGGCGGCGCCGGCCGCCAGTACCGGCTCCGGCCCCTCGCTGAGCCAGTCGAGCGCAAGGCCGGTCTCCACCACGCGCGCGCCCTCGATCCGGGATGCCTCCGCGCGCTGGCCGGCATCGGGCGCGGGGCCGAGCACGGCGAGGACCGGCTCCACCCCGCGTGCCACGAGACCGCGGGCGAGGTCCATGCCGTATTGCCAGACGCCGCCCACGGCATCGAGCGTAAGGAGGATCCGCAATCCTTCTGCGTTCACAGCGCGGCGGCCCGGGCCGGCATGGCGGCAACGGGTTCCTCGCTGCCGGGGAGGTCGAGGCCGCGTTCCCCGGCCAGCCAGCGCGCCAGGCGTTCGACGCCCTCGCGCCAGGGCGTGGCCGTGCCCAGGCCCAGCGTGGTGCGGATCGCGCGGGTATCGGCGACAAAATAGCGCTGGTCGCCCGCGCGCCAGTCCGAGAAGCTGACGTCCAGGTCCTTGCCGAGGAAGCTGCCGACGTGGGCCAGCAGGGTGCGCAGGCTGACGGCATTGGCCGGACCGCCGCCCAGGTTGAAGGCTCGCCCGGCCACCGCGTCGATATGCTGCCAGGTGCGCAGGTACGCATCCACCGCATCGCTCACGTCCAGGATGTCGCGCACCTGGTGCCCGTCACCGTAGAGGGTGATGGGCTTGCCTTCGAGGGCGCGGATCACGAAGTGTGCGACCCAGCCCTGGTCCTCGGTCCCCATCTGGCGCTCGCCGTAGATGCAGCTCATGCGCAACACGGCCGCCGGAACCGCGTAGCTGCGCGCGTAGTCGAGCACGTACTGGTCGGCCGCGCCCTTGGAGCAGCCGTAGGGCGTGTGGAAGTCGAGCGGGCGGGCTTCGCCTATGCCGTGGGTTCGCACGGCCTCGTCGACCGGCGCGTAGCCGTCGCGGGTGGGTGCGAATTCCAGGTCCGCAAGGTCGCCATAGACCTTGTTGGTGGAGGCGAACACCACGGGGACGGGGGCGCGGCGCACGGCTTCGAGCAGGTTGAACGTGCCGCTCAGGTTGATGTCGAAATCCTCGCGCGGGTCGGTGAGGCTGGTCGTCACGGCCACTTGCGCGGCCATGTGGAACACCGCGCGCGCGCCGCGCACGGCGTCCGCCAGCAGGGCACCGTCGCGGATGTCGCCGATCACCGGCTGGATCCTGTCGCCGTGGCGCGCCTGCAGCCAGGCGAGGTTCCGCTCGACCCCGGCCCGGGAGAGGGCATCGAAGACGATCACGGGGTGCCCTTGTCCGGCCAGCCGGTCGGCCAGGTTGGAGCCAATGAAACCGGCGCCGCCGGTGATGAGGATCGGGCGGTCGCTGGCTTCCATCATGCCACCAGCCCTCGCGCCTCGAGTTCGGCGCGCGCCTGGTTGACCCGGTCCTCCGCGGTCTGCTGCTGGACCCACTCGGCCAGTTCGGCGAGCCCTTCCTCGAAGTCCTGCCGCGCCTGGAAGCCGAGCTTCTCCTGGGCGAGCGCGGTGTCGCAGAAGCAGTGGCGGATGTCGCCGATGCGGGCCTTGCCCACGATCTCGGGCGCGATGTCGTTCTTGTTCATGGCGCGCGCGAGCGACTGCGCCACTTCGGTGACCGAGCGATCCGCACCCGAGCCGATGTTGAAGGTCTGGCCCGAGGCCTGGGGAAGCACCAGAGCATCGGCGAACGCGCGGGCGACGTCGCTGACGTGGACGAAGTCGCGGCGCTGCTCGCCGTCCTCGAAGATCATCGGCTGCTGCCCGTTGAGCAGGCGCGAGGCGAAGATGGCGAGGACGCCGGTGTAGGGGTTCGACAGCGCCTGGCCGGGGCCGTAGACGTTGAACAGGCGCAGGCACACGCTTTCGATGCCGTAAGGCGCACCCATGATGTGGGTGGTGCGCTCCTGCACGTACTTGTTCAGGGCGTAGATCGAGGCGAGGCTGGGGCGCTTCCACTCCGGCGTGGCGATCGGCATCAGCGGCCGTCCTTCGGCGTCCAGCGGATCCCAGACCTTCTGGCCGTCGCGGATCACGCCGCGCTCCGCATTCTCGATCAGGTTGCCGTCCGCGTCGCGATAGAGGCCTTCGCCATAGATGCTCATCGAGGAGGCCGTGACCACCCGGCGGACGGGGTTGTCGATCAGCCGTTCGAACAACACCGCCGTGCCGACGTCGTTCGCGGAGGTATAGCGCTCGACCTCGTACATCGACTGGCCCACGCCCACCTCGGCCGCGAGGTGGACGACGCTGTCCACGCCCTTGAGCGCGTTGGCGACGGCGTTACCATCGCGCACGTCGGCGACGATCAGCTCCGCCTCGGGGTCCAGACCCTCGGGCCGCGCCACGCCGCCATGGACCTGGTCCAGCATGCAGTCGAGCACCCGCACGCGGTTGCCGCGCCGGAGCAGTTCGGCCGTGACCTGCCGGCCGATGAAACCAGCGCCGCCGGTGATAAGAACGTTTTCCGCCATAGGTGAGCCCCGCCTCCACTATCGAATGAATGGACGACTGCCGCTGTGTGCGCTGGGCACGGTTCGGCGCCGATGCGGGGATCAACACCATCTTCTTCATCTTGTTCCCTCCCCCTCTGCAACGAAGCTCGGTGCTTGATTTAGGTTATCTTCGGGGGTGTGTTCAGGAACCGCGCGGATGGGCCCCTGTGTCTTCGCGGAGGCTTGTGTCTTTACCGAGGCTACTGTCTAAGCGCCGCCATGGGTCTGATACATCTGGTACGCCATGGCACGCACGACGAAGTAGGCCGCGTCCTCAGCGGCCGCTCCGAGATCGCGCTGAACGCGGCAGGGCAGGAGGAATCGCGCAAGGTGGTCCGGCTGCTGGGCGATGAGGAGATCGGGGCGATCCACAGCAGCCCCCGCCGGCGGGCGCGCGACACCGCGGCGCCGCTCGCCCAGGCGCGCGGGCTTCCCGTACTGACGACCCCCGCCCTCGACGAGATCGACTTCGGGCACTTCACCGGCCGCAGTTTCGCCGAGCTCGACCGGGATGCTTGCTGGCACCGCTGGAATGCGGAGCGGTCCACCGCCCGTTGCCCCGACGGCGAGACGATGGCGCAGGCGATCGCGCGGGCCGTCGATGGGCTGGCAACCCTGGAAGCGGATGCGTCGCCGGCAGTCTGCTTCACCCATTGCGATGTCATCCGCGGCGTGGTGGCGCACGTGCTCGGGCTGCCGTTCGACCGGATCTTCCGCTTCGACTGCGACCCGGGCTCGATCACCACGCTGGCGGTGGAGGCCGGCGCCATGCGCCTCGTGGCGCTCAACCGGCGCGGGCCGCGACCAGGGTCGGGGTGACCGGGCGGGCTGCCATGTCGGCGTAGCTCTTCTCCTCCACCAGTTCGCAGTCGAGCAGCATGTTGATCTCGCGCTTGATCGCGGCGCGCGTGTCGTTGGTCTGGTAGACCGACCGCGCCAGCGCCACGAAGCGCGGTCCGAAGCGGGCTTCCGCCTCCTGCTCGCGAATGGCGTCCTCCACGTCCCACAGCGTTTCGTTGACGCGCTTCAGCCGCTCGATCAGCGGCGCGACGAGCGGCGAGGACAGGACGTCGCGGGCCGCCGCAGTGAGGAGCGCGTGTTCCTTCTCGACGTTCGCCAGCGCCGCGCCCTGGGGCAGGCGTTCGCGCTTGATGTCGAGAATGGTGATCTTGTCGAGCAGTTCGCCCCAGGATACCGGCACGGAAGGAACGGTCGCCATCGCGTCATCTCTCCATCATCAGGTCGGCGCGCGCGGTGAGGTCGCGCACGACGGTGTCAATCACGGACTGCCAGTCGCCGGGTTGCGGCTGCACGTAGAGCCGCATGGCGGGATACCAGGGCGTGGAACGCGCACCGGGATTCCAGCGCCAGTCCGGCTCCGCCTTGAGCAGCAGCCAGGTCGGGACGCCCAGCGCGCCGGCCAGATGCGCGATCATGGTGTCCACGGTGATGACCAGCGCGCAGCCGGCCACCAGCGAGGCGGTCACGTCCATGTCGAGCGGACAGCCCGCCGGATTGTGCACGGGAAGCGCGGTTGGCTCCGCCACCAGGGTGATGCACGGGGCCAGGCCGCAGAGCGGCTCGAGCAGCGGCGCGGGGATGCTGCGCTCCGGATCCCAGTCGCCCGAACCGTAGCAAAGCCCCAGGGTGCCATGTGGCAACAAGGCCCGGGGCGCCTTCAGGTAAGGACCTTGGACGGCCGGCGGCGCGGTGCGCAGGGCGCGGTCGAGCTCGCCGATCTCGATGTCGCATTCGGCCGGCGGCAGCGGATGCGCGGGATCGAAGGGCACCAGCCGGGCATTTCCGGGCAGGGTCGCGAGCAGGGGGATCAGGCTGGGCTGCACTTCCACCGTCACCGAGGCGGCGCGCCGGGCGAGGAGAGGCAGGTAGCGGGCGAACTGAATGGTGTCGCCAAGGCCATGATAGCACCGCACTAGCACGCGCTTAGCGTCGCAGGAGCGGCCGTCCCACACCCAGCGCTGGTGGTACGGGCGGGAGGGGTCGTCGCGCGTGGCGGGATCCCGGCTTCGCATCGCGCGTTCGGCCAGGGACCATGCAGCCTCGTACCGGCCGGCGCGCATCGCCTCTGTCCAGCGCAGCATGTCATCGGTCATGAAGCGCACAATGCCCGAGAGCCCAACTGTATCCCGGCGCGGCAAAAACAAAGATGATGTTCCCCGCCGTCGCGGGCCATCCCCTAACATGGATCAAGCCTGGCCAATCTTTGTAGATGCTAGGGAACAGCAGGACGGGATGATCGTTGCCGGCCGGTGACCCGTTGATTTCAGCAGGCGCGCCGGCGTGGTTCTCCGGGACCGGGCCAGGGCCCACAAGTGGAGGAATCCGTTGCATCAGGCTGCAGCTCCAAGACGTCAGGATACAGCAGAGCTGCGGGATCGGATCGAAGAGCTTGGCCCCTGGTTCCACAACATCGATCTCGGCAACGGCCTGACTACCGCACCCGAGCACTTCCTGGGCGACTATCCCAGCTTCAAGTTCAAGGCCTTCGCGCATCTCCTGCCGGACGACCTCAGCGGCCGCTCGGTGCTCGACATCGGCTGCAACGCCGGCTTCTACTCGGTGGAGATGAAGCGCCGCGGGGCCGAGCGGGTGGTGGGCATCGACAGCGACGAGCGCTACCTGGCGCAGGCGCGGCTCGCCTGCGAGGCGCTGGGGTTCGAAGGGATCGAGTTCCGCAACCTGTCGGTCTACGACGTGGCGGCGCTCGGCGAGCGGTTCGACCTCGTCATCTTCATGGGCGTGCTCTACCACCTGCGGCATCCGCTGCTGGCGCTCGACCTCATCCGCGAGCACGTGGCCGACGACCTGATGCTGTTCCAGACCATGCAGCAGGGCTCCGACGACGTGGCCGAGGTGCCGGAGGACCACCCGTTCTTCATGCCCGGCACCACCGAGCCGCCGCCCTACTTCGACGCGCCGGGCTATCCCAAGATGCACTTCATCGAGCGCGAGTTCGCGAACGACTGGACCAACTGGTGGGCGCCCAACGCGGCGTGCAGCCAGGCGATGCTGCGCGCCGCCGGCTTCAGCGTGGAAGGGCGCGCGCAGTCCGACGTCTATCTGTGCCGCGCGGCGCCGGTGCCTTATGCCAAGTACGGCCCCGCGGCCGTCTATCCGACGAGAGGGGAAGCACGTTGATCGAAGCGGCGATGATCTGGAACGAGCCGAACAACAAGTCCCACTGGGACCCGGCGCTCGATCCCGAATGGAGCCGGTTCGCCGAGCACGTGATCGCCGCGGGCGGCGCCATCCACGCCGTGAACCCCGGGATCACCCGCGTGCTGGGCGGGATGTCGCCGATCGACCCGCACTGGCTACGCCGCATGGAAGGCCATGGCGCGCTCGACGCGGTGGACGTGGTGGCCGTGCATGGCTTCCCGCTCGACTGGAACCTGTGGCCGCTCTCCGCCTGGCCCGACAAGATCGCCGAGATCAAGGCGGTCACCGACAAGCCGGTCTGGGTCACGGAAGTGGGCGTCAGCTCATTCGGCGCCGAGGAAGTGCAGGTCTTCGGGCTGGAGCGCACCGCCGCGCTGCTCAAGGACGTGGCGCCGCGGGTGTTCTGGTATTCGCTGTTCGACCTGCCCATCAGCTGGGGCGCCGAGACGCGGCACCGCGAGGCGGAGGGATCGTCCTACTACCGCCACTTCTACCTGGGCCTGATCCGGGAGGACGGCACGCCCAAGCCGGCGCTCGAGACCTATGCGCAGCACGCGCAGGACCTCGGCCTGATGCAGTGGTTCCACTTCGAGGACCCGCGCCTGGACGAGGCGGTCGCCTGGATGAAGCGGCTGGGCACGCGCCGTATCCGCACCGGCCTGTCCTGGGCCGACAGCTTCCGCCCCAACGCGGTGGACTGGTTCGACCGGCAGATGGAGGCGCTGGCGGACTTCGACGTCACGGTGACCTTCTGCTTCACGCCCGAGCACCTGGGCCTGGCCCCGCACCACACCAGCCCTGCGCAGGACCCGCAGGCCTTTGCCGACTTCTGCGCCTGGATGATCGACCGCTACGCCCCCGCCAGCAGCGGCACCCGTGGCATCCCCGCTCCGGCTCCTGTCGCGTTCGAGGCGCGTGCGCCCGAGCTTTCCCCCCTCCATTTCGACCGAGACGAACGTCTCAGCGCTGAACGGAGCATTGCCTGATGCTGTCGCCAGAACGCCATGGAATCAATGTCGCGATCGCCGGCATCGGCAACTGCGCGAGCTCGCTCGTCCAGGGGATCGAGCACTACCGTTCGGGCGCGAACGACACGGTGGGCCTGTCGCACTACGAGCTGGGCGGCTATAGCCCGAGCGACATCCAGGTCGTCGCGGCATGGGACGTCGACGAGCGCAAGGTCGGTCGCGACGTGTCCGCCGCGATCTTCGCGAAGCCGAACTGCACCGCGGTGTTCTGCGACAGCGTCGAGCCCACCGGCGCCGAAGTGCGCATGGGCCGGATTCTCGACGGCGTGGCCGACCACATGGCCGACTACCCGGACGATCGTACCTTCCGCGTCGCGCAGGAGCGCGAGCCGACCAAGGACGAAGTCGTGGCCGTGCTGCGCGAGAGCCATGCCGACGTGCTGATGAACTACCTTCCGGTGGGATCGCAAAAGGCGACGGAGTTCTACGCCGAGTGCGCGCTGGAAGCGGGTGTAGCCTTCGTCAACAACATCCCCGTCTTCATCGCCAGCAATCCCGAGTGGGCGGAGCGCTTCCTGAAAGCCGGCGTCCCGATCATCGGCGACGACATCAAGGCGCAGCTGGGCGCGACCATCGTCCACCGCGTGCTGACCGACCTGTTCAAGAAGCGGGGCGTGAAGCTGGACCGGACCTACCAGCTCAACACCGGTGGCAACACCGACTTCCTCAACATGCTCAACCGCACGCGGCTGGCCTCCAAGAAGGAGTCCAAGACCGAGGCGGTGCAGTCGGTCGCGCAGGCGCGGCTGGAGGACGAGAACATCCACGTCGGCCCGAGCGACTACGTGGCCTGGCAGAACGACAACAAGGTCTGCTTCTTGCGCATGGAAGGCCAACTCTTCGGCGGCGTGCCGATGAACCTGGAACTGCGCCTGTCGGTGGAGGACAGCCCCAACAGCGCCGGCGTCGCCATCGACATGATCCGCTGCGCCAAGCTCGCCAGGACGCGGGGCATGGCCGGCCCGATCCTTCCGGCGGCGGCCTGGTTCTGCAAGCACCCGCCGGTGCAGATGCCCGACGACGAGGCGCATGCCGCTTTCGAGGCGTTCATCGATCAGGATGCCAAGTGACGGTCCAGCCGCCGCCGTCAGTGCTGGACATTCTCCTCGCGCCGCGTCTCGTCCAGCGCGTCGAGCACTTGCGTGGGCTCGATGTCCTTGCGGATCTCGTGGAACTGGGGATCGTCGATCGCGACGTCGAGCTTCTCGGCGATGCGCTGGACGAGCCCGGCGAGCTTGGTCAGCTCGTGCTCGGCCAAGAGGTTGACGTGGAGGTCGAGGTCGGCGCGCCGGTCGGCCGCGGAGGCCATGCGGTTCTGGCTGATGAGCACGAAGGTGGACAGGAAGATCGCTTCCACCGAGGCGACCATCGCCAGCACCACGAAGCTGGGATCGAAGCGGGGCAGGATCGGCAGGACCCCCAGGTTGACCAGGATCCAGGCGCCGAACACCAGCAGGTGGAGCGCCACGAAGGTCATCGAGCCGGTGAAGCCGGTGATCCGGTCGGCGATGCGGTCGCTGAGCGAGGGCTGGCGCGCCTCGGCGTGCTGGCGGGCGGTCAGGCGGGCGATGTTGTCCCGCAGCGCCGCCGCCATTTCTGGATTCGACATGGTCATGGAACGGCAAAGCGCCTGAGGAGTGGAAGGTTGCAGGAGTGGGAAGCATGATGCGCGCGGCGGTGCTGGACGGGCCCGGGGTCATCTCGATCGCGCAAGTCGATAGGCCGGAGCCGCGGCCGGGCGAGGTTCGCATCCGCCTGGAAGGCTGCGGCGTCTGCGCCTCGAACCTGGAGCCCTGGGCGGGGCAGGAGTGGATGACCTATCCCGGCGAGGCAGGCGGGCTCGGGCACGAGGCCTGGGGCCAGGTCGATGCGGTGGGCGACGGCGTGGGCGAGTTCGCGGTCGGCGATCGTGTCGCCGCGCTCTCATACCGCGCCTTCGCCGAGTACGACCTCGCCTCGGCCGCCATGACGGTGAAGCTGCCCCCGGCGCTGGAGGGACAGCCGTTCCCGGGCGAGCCGCTCGGCTGCGCCTTCAACATCTTCCGCCGCAGCGACATCCGCGCCGGGCAGACGGTGGCGATCATCGGCATTGGCTTCCTGGGGGCGGTGCTCACCAAGCTCGCCACCGATGCCGGCGCGCGCGTCATCGCGATCTCGCGGCGGCAGGAATCGCTCGATCTCGCACGGCACTACGGCGCGGCCGAGACGATCGCGATGCACGATCACTGGCAGATCATCGAGGCGGTCAAGGCGCTGACCGGCGATGGGCTGTGCGCGCGCGTGATCGAATGCGTGGGCAAGCAGTGGCCGCTCGACCTGGCCGGGGAGCTGGTCGGCTTCAGCGGCAAGCTGGTGGTCGCCGGCTACCACCAGGACGGCCCGCGGCAGGTCAGCATGCAAATGTGGAACTGGAAGGGCATCGACGTGATCAATGCGCACGAGCGCGACCCGCAGGTGCAGATGCAGGGCCTGCGCGAAGCGGTCGAGGCGGTGGCATCCGGCCGGCTCGACCCGGCGCCGCTCTACACCCACCGCTATCCGCTCGAACGGCTGGGCGAGGCGCTGGACGCCACGCGCGACAAGCCGGGCAACTTCGTCAAGGCGCTGGTGACCTTCGCATGAAGCCGCGTATCGGGTTCCTGGGAACGGGCTGGATCGGCCGTCACCGCATGGAGGCGATGGTCGCGACCGGCGCCATCGAGGCCGTCGCCTTCTGCGACCCCTCGGACGCGTGCGCCGCCGAGGCGGCCCGTGTCGCGCCCGAGGCCGCGCGGGTGGACAGCTTCGAGGCGCTGCTGGCGCAGGACATTGACGGCGTGGTCATCGCCACGCCCAGCGCGTTGCACGCGCAGCAGTCGATCCGTGCGCTCCAGGCCGGCAAGGCCGTGTTCTGCCAGAAGCCGCTGGGACGGACGGGAGCCGAGACGCAGGCGGTGGTCGATGCCGCGCAGGCGGCCGACCGGCTGCTGGGCGTCGACCTCTCCTACCGGCACACGCAGGCCATGGAGCACATCGCCGGGCTGGTCCGCTCCGGCGGGCTGGGGCAGGTCTTCGCCGTCGACCTCACGTTCCACAACGCCTACGGCCCGGACAAACCGTGGTTCTACGACCCGGAGCAGTCGGGCGGCGGCTGCGTGGTCGACCTTGGCGTCCACCTCGTCGATCTGGCGCTCTGGACCCTAGGCTTTCCGCCGGTGTCGGGCGTCGACGCGCGGCTGCTGAGCGCCGGCCGCCCGCTCGCGCCGGGGCAGGTGGAGGATTATGCCTCTGCGCAGTTCACCGCAGGCGATGCGCAAGTGCGGCTCGCCTGCTCGTGGCGCCTCAACGCGGGCCGCGACGCGGTGATCGAGGCAGCGTTCTACGGGACCGGCGGCGGCGCGGCGCTGCGCAACGTCAACGGCTCCTTCTACGACTTCACGGCGGAGCGGTTCGACGGCACCGCGACGACGCGGCTGGCCGATCCGCCCGATGCCTGGGGCGCGCGCTCGGCGGCGGTCTGGGCCGAGCAGTGCGCGCGCTCGCTGGCGTTCGATGCAGAGGCGCTGCAGTTCGTGCGCAGCGCGCAGGTGCTCGACGGCATCTACGGGCGATGACGCGATGAAGGTCGGCGTGCTGACGTTTCATCGTTGCATCAACTACGGGTCGTACTGGCAGGCGCGCTGCCTGGTGGAGGGGTTGCGCGCGCTGGGGCACGACGCCGAGCTGCTCGACCACGATGCCGCCGACGTCACTCGTGCCGAGTGGCGCTGCGCCTTCAACCCGCTGCTGCCCCAGCGCACCGCGCGCGCCGACCTGCCGCTCTACGCTGCCAAGGCCCGCAAGTTCCTCGCGGCCTTCGACGAACTGCCCCAATCGACGCGCTTCCCGCTGGAGCGGCCGGAGGAGGCGGGCGCTTACGACACGGTCGTGGTGGGCAGCGACGAGGTCTGGAACTTCCAGCACCCGTGGTACGGCCACAAGGGGGTGTTCTTCGGCGAGGGCCTCCAGGCCCGGCGCCTCTCCGCCTATGCCGCGAGCTTCGGCAACCACGATGCGGCGAACGGGATCGACCCGGCCTGGGCCGCGAAGCTGACGCGCTTCGAGACGATCTCGGTGCGCGACGCGAACAGCCTGGATCTCGTCCGGCAGAGCCTCGGCCGCGAGCCCGACCTGGTGCTCGACCCCTGCCTGCAGTTCCCGCTGCCCCCCGCGCGCGCGCCGGGGGAGGAGGCGCCGTACCTCGCGCTCTATGGCCACGGCTTCCCCTCGTGGTTCGCCGCGGCGGTGCGGCGCTGGGCCCGCGACACCGGCCGGCGGATCGTCAGCATCGGCTATCGCTGCGACTGGGCGGACGAACAGCGCATCGACGTGGGACCGGAGGAGTTCCCGGCCGTGATCTCGGGCGCCGACGCGGTCGCCACCAACTTCTTCCACGGCTGCGTCTTCGCGCTGCACTACGCCCGGCCCTTCGTCTGCGCGCCTTCGGCCTACCGCTTCAACAAGGTGCGCGACCTCACCCGCCTGCTCGGTGCCGAACGCCACCGGGTGGAGGAGGGCACGCCTCCCGATACCTTCGCCGCGATGCTGGAGGCGCCGCTCGCACCCGACATCACCCGGCGCATCGAGGCCTTGCGCCAAGCCTCGCGCTCCTACCTGGACCGTGCGCTTGCCTGAGGCGGGCCTGGCGCCCGGAGACGTCGTCGATGCGGGCCTGTGCATCGGCTGCGGCGCCTGCGCGGCAGGGCAGGGGGCGATGGGCTGGGACGACTACGGTCAGCTCAAGCCGACGGGTGCCTGGACCCGCGCGCCGACCCCGCAATTCGCGCTGACCTGCCCGTTCTCTCCCCAGGCCGCGGACGAGGACGCCCTCGCCTCGGCGCGGTTCCCCGAGCCCGCCCACCGCGACGCGCGGATCGGCAGCTTCGAGGCCGCCTACGTCGGGCACGTCGCGCAAGGGGCGTTCCGAGCCGAGGGCAGCTCCGGCGGCATGGTGAGTTGGGTGGCCGCCGAACTACTCGAACGCGGGCTGATCGACGGCGTGGCGCACGTGATCCCGGCCGATCCGGCGACCGACGGCGGGTTCTTCCGCTACCGCATGTCCCGCAGCATCGACGACGTCCGCGAAGGGGCGCGCTCGCGCTATCATCCGGTCGAGATGTCGGCGATGCTGGAGGAGGTCCGCGCCGCGCCCGGGCGCTACGCCTTCGTGGGCGTGCCGTGCTTCATCAAGGCGCTGAACCTGCTCTGCGCGCAGGATCCCGTGCTGGAGGCGCGCATCGCCTACCGGCTCGGCCTGTTCTGCGGCCACATGAAGAGCGCGCGCTTCGTCGAGAGCTTCGCCTGGCAGCTGGGCGCGCCCATGGCCGATGTGCGCGCCGTCGAATACCGGCGCAAGGATCCCGGCCGTCCCGCCAACTGGTACACCGCGCACCTCACACTGGCGGACGGCACGGCGCGCTGGCAGGACTGGTGGCACCTCGTCGATGGGGACTGGGGTGCGGGGTACTTCCAGAACCCGGCCTGCAGCTACTGCGACGACGTCGTCGCCGAGACCGCCGACATCGCCTTCGGCGACGCCTGGGTGGAGCCGTACTCCTCCGATGGCCGCGGCACCAACGTGGTGATCGTGCGCAGCCCGGAACTGCGCGACATGGTGCAGGCGGCGATCGCCGAGGGGCGGCTGGCGCTCGAGGCGGTCGACGCCGCCTTCATCGCCGACACGCAGGCCGCCGGGCTGCGCCAGCGGCGCGAGGGGCTCGCCTATCGCCTGCGGGTCGCGCCGCCGCGGCTGCCCTTGCGCAAGCGCGTGGCACCGGGTGGGCACGACCTGCCCTGGCGGCGCAAGCTGGTCTACCGCAGCCGGATGGGGATCACCGCGGGCAGCCACCGCGTCTTCGCGCTGGCCAGACGGGCAGGATCGCCTTGGCTCTACCTGCGGTGGGCCCGCCTGTCGCTGCGCATCTACGAGGCGGTCACTTACTTGCGCGGCCCGCTCGGCAAGGTCCTGCGCCGCCTCGACAAGACCTCGCGCGAGGACGCGTAGCCGGTCAGGCGCGGCTCGGCATCGCGGCTCGGCTGCTCCAGACGCTGTCGGCGGGGCCCGAACGCGTGCGCCGGCGCGTCGCCTGCCAGCTGGCCAGCAGCACGACACTTCCCGCAAGTGCCAAGAGGTCCACTCCCAGCACCGCGGGGGGATGGCGCATGACGAAGACCAGTGTCGCGGCCGGGATCGCCAGCAGCGCCAGCGCCGCGGCCGGCAGCAGCTCGAGCGCACCGCGGGCACTGCCGCGCAGCAGCGCCCAGGCGACGAAGGCCAGGAACACGGCATGGTAGATCAGGCTGTGCATGACTTCCGTCGCGCCGGCGCCCAGCGGCTTGGCCGCAGCGATGGTGAGCGCCACGCCGGCGATGCAGCCCAGCGGCACGCCCACGGTCAGCGCCCCCAGGATGCGGGTGGAGCGGGTCTGCTCGACCGCGCCGGCCTTGCGCTCGCGCTTGCGGCGGCTCTCTACCCACAGCAGGTTGCCCGTGTAGAACAGGAAGGCGCCCGCCAGCCCCAGCAGGAAATAGGCCCAGCGCACGCCGATGCCGCCGAAGCTGCCGAAGTGAAGCGCGAAGAAGCCGGTGATCGCCGCGCCCCAGCCGTCCTGCACGCCGCCGAGGTAGTCCGACCCGACGACCGCGCCGGTTCCCGGATCGAGGATGACCGGGGTGAATGTCGGCCCGCGCAGGCCGTAGCGGTCGTCCCTCCCCATGGCCCGCAGGCTGGGCGCCCCATCGCGGCCCCGGCCGTAAGCGAGCGCGATCGGGGTGAACCCGGGCACTTCGCGCGCCAGCGTCTGCATGACGGCGGCGGGCGGGAGCGGCTCGGCAAGCGGCGGCGGCGGCGGCGACGGAGCCTTGGCCGCGGGTCGCTCCTCGGCGTGCGAGAAGGTGGCGCCCTGCGCGTCGTAGAACTGGTCGTGGAAGGCGAAGACGACGGCGGTCAGGGCCATGATGATGTGGAACGGCAGGCTGAACACGCCCAGCAGGTTGTGGACGTCCAGCCACATGCGCTTGACGTTGCGGCCCATGCGCATGGCGAAGAGGTCCTTCACCAGGCTCGGCAGCAGGACGATGACGCCCGAGACGAGCGCGATGGCGTAGAGCAGCGCGACGGCGCCCATGATCGGCATGGCCGCCTCGTGCTCGAGCATGATGCCGACCTGTTGGTGCAGCACGTCCACGAACTGCGCGACGGGGGAGGGCCCGTCCTCTTCCACCTGCAGCGTGCCGTCCGGTGCCAGGGCCGCATGGAAGGTGCGCCGGGCGCCGTGTTCGTCCCCGCCTGGCTCCGCCTGCTGCCAGCTCACGCGAGCAGGCTGCTCGCGCCCGGTCTCGAGATGGACCGTGTATCCTTTCGCCGCTTCGGGATGGGCGGCAAGGACGGCGCGGACGAGATCGGGCGTGCGTTCGAGCGATACGGGCGCGGCGAGCGTCGTCGGCGGCGAGGCCCAGCGCTGGAGCGACTGCTCGAACATGGTGATCGCGCCGGCGTAGAAGGCGACGAAGAGGGCGAGGCCCGAGACGATGCCCACCCACCCGTGGACGTCCTTGTACATCCGGACGATGTCGGAACGGACCTTCATGCGAGCAATCCCGTGGCATAGAGGGCGATCCAGACGGCCGCCGTGGCCAGCCCCAGGACCGTCCAGGCGCGCAGGCCCGAGCGGAACAGGAAGCACAGGCTGAGCACGATGCACCAGGTGGGCGAGATCGACCACATCGTCAGCTGGCCCTTGGTCGAGAAGAAGGTGTCGGTGACGCCGATGGCCCAGGCGAGCAGGCCGCTGAGGCCGAGCGCAAGCGCGAAGCCGAGGACGAGACCGGCGGAAGCCTTGCCGAACCAGTCGCGGCTGGAGAGCTCCGTCTTCACTGGTCTGTCGCCCCACGGTGGCGCAGCCAGGCCGCGAGCAGGGGGACCAGGGTCCACACCAGCGAGGCGAACGTGAAGGCGATGAATACGGCGGTGGCCGGCCCCGCCCAGTTCAGCAGGGCCACAAGCCCCAGTACCAGCAGCGCGACCCCTGCCCAGCCGAAGCTCCTGCGCGGCCCCCCCGGGGCGACGAGCACCTGATGGGGCGCGGCGAGGTAGAGCGCCAGCGCGCCGGCCGCGACCAGGCATGCACCGAGCCAGGCCAGCATCACTGGGCTTCTCCGCCGAACGCCGCGCGGATCGCCGGAGCCATCGCCGCCAGCATGGTGGAGCCGTGGTCCTGCCCGGGCAGCGGCAGGTAGCGCGCCGCGTTGCCGCGCTGGCGCCAGCGGGCGACGAGCGCCTCGGCTTCCGCCATCGGAGCGCCGGCGGGCGCGGCGCGGGTCCGCTCGTCGGGCGAGGCTGCGACGAGGAGCGCGGCCTTGGCCCCGCTCCCCGCGTGCTGCTCCGACCGCGCCAGGACGCCGTCGCCGTACCACAGCGAGGGGCTCACCGCGACGATGCGGGAGAAGCCGCGGCCCTCGTACATCGCGTCGAGCGCCAGCAGGCCCCCGAAGCTGTGGCCCATGAGCGTCTGGCGGCGTGGATCGACACGCCAGCGCGCGGCGACCAGCGGGCGGAGGCGCTCTTCGATGAAGTCGAGAAAGCTCTCGCCCCCGCCGACATTCAGCCCGTGCGCGGGCATGCCCTCCGGGATCGCGTAGCCCGGCGCAGGCGGCGTGTAGTCGAGCACGCGCCGGGGCAGTCCGCCGGATTCGATGGCCACGATCACGCCGGGCTCCACGCCGGAGCGGGCGCCGGCGCGCGCCAGCCGGCGTGCGGTCATCGCCGCGACGGCGAAGTTGTCCTCCCCGTCGAGCAGCCAGAGCACCGGCCAGCCTTCCGCCGGTGGCGGCCCCTCCGGCCAGGCGACGAGCACGCGGTATGCGTGCCCGTCCGACGCCGAGACGGTCTCCACGTCGGAGCGCGGCAGCTCCCAGGGCGCCGCCTGGAGCGGTCCCGCGCTCACGAGAACCGCGGGCATCGCCAGCGCGGTCGCAAGCCGGCGAAGCCACCTCACCAGCGCATGTCCAGGCGGGCGGTGACGGTGCGGCCCTGGCCGTAGTAGCAGGCCGAGGTGGCGGTGCAGGTAGCGACGAAGCGCTTGTCGGTGATGTTGCGGCCGTTCACCGAAGCGACCATGCCGTTGCCGAAGTCATAGCGCACGAACACGTCGAACTGGGTGTAGTCGGGGATCGCCAGCGTGTTGGCGTTCTCGCCGAAGCTCTTGCCGGTGTAGCGGACGCCGCCGCCGAGGCCGAGGCCCTGCAGCGGGCCGGCCGTGATCCGCTGGTCGAGGAACAGCGAGGCCATCCAGTCCGGCACCTGCGGCAGGTCGTTGCCCCGCTGCACGGCGGTGTTGGTCTCGGTGATCTTGCTCCAGCTCTTCGTCGTGGTCGCGATCACCGCCATGCCCCAGGGAAGCGAGGCCTTGCCTTCGAACTCGATGCCGCGGATCCGGCCCTCGCCGGTCTGGACCTGGCAGGTGGCGCCGCCATTGCAGATCAGGTCGCTCGCGTCGCCGCCTGCGGGAAGGTCGTCCAGCGTCGCCGGGGTGACGATGTTCTGCTGCGTGATCTGGTAGGCGCCGAGGCTGAGATAGATGTTGTTGCCCGACTGGTAGCGCAGGCCGGCCTCGTACTGCTGCCCGGTGGTGGGCACGAAGGGCACCCCGCCCAGGCTGGTGCCGGGGTCGCTGATCTGGGGCAGGAACGATTCGGCATAGCTGGCGTAAGGCGCCAGGCCGTTGTCGAACAGATAGACCGCGCCCGCGCGCCAGGTGAACGCGTCGGACTTGTTGACGTAGGTGGAGCGGGTGATCGGATTGGTGGTCTCGTCGCGCGCCCAGTCCTGGCGTCCGCCCACCGTCACCCGCAGCCTGCCGATGGCGATCTGGTCCTGGAGGTAGAGGCCGTTCTGGCGGCTCACCGTCTCGGTGTAGATCGCCGGGGTCAGGCTGGTTGCATAGCCGGCCGCGCCGCGCGGGACGGGGTCGAAGATGTCGAGCAGCGGCAGCACCCGCGCCGCCGCGACCGAATCGCGATAGTGCTCCCATTCGGTGCGGAAGTAGTCGAAGCCGCCCAGCAGGGTGTGCTTGACCGCACCGGTCTGCAGTTCGAACTGGAGCTGCGTGTCGGTGGCGATGCCGTCGCTCTCGCCCTGTCCCTGCACGGCGCGGCGGCCGATCGTCTGGCCGGGGATGCAGCCGGGGATGGTCGCCGGGCAGGTCGTCAGCGTGTTGCCGGAGAGAACCACCACGCGATAGAGCGTGTCGAGGTGCGTGTAGCGGGTGTTGTTGCGGATCGTCAGGCCGCTGTCGCCGAACCGGTGCTCGAAGAAGCTGCCGGCCAGGTACTGGTTGCGATCGAAGGTGTTCCAGTCCGGCTCGCCGATGTTGGCGTCGTTGGCGATGTACCGGCCGTTGCTGGGGCGCAGCGAACCGAGCTCCGGCAGGAACTGGAAGGTCGAGCCGCCCTCGTCGCGCTGGTACTGGCCGAGCAGGGTCCAGGTGGTGTTCTCGTCCGGCTTCCAGGTCAGGCTCGGCGACACGTACTGGCGCCCGATGGTCACCTCCTCCACTTGCGTGTCGCCATAGCGGGCGAGACCCACGAGGCGGCCGGAGAGCGTGTCGGTGATGGGGCCGGAGATGTCCGCGGCGGCCTGGTAGTTCCAGTTCGACAGCTCGGTGGTGCCGATCGCCTGCAGCATGAACTGCGCCTGGAACACGTCGGTCGGACGCTTGCTGACGACGTTGACCACGCCGCCCGGCGCCGTCTGGCCATAGAGCGCGCCCGAGGGGCCCTTGAGCACCTCGATCTGCTGGAGCGCGAAGGAATCGAATCCGGGGCGGGTCCACTGGCCGCCGGAAGGCAGGCGCAGTCCATCCACGAAGTTGTTGTTGGACGAGAAGCCGCCGGCGCCGAAGCCGCGGACCGAGACCTCGTCGACGCGGCTGTCGATGCCGAACGCCTCCGCCTGGACGCCCGCCGTGTAGGACAGGGCGTCGGCGATCGTCGGCGAGGCGCGCAGGTCCATCTCGGCGCGGCTGACGATCGAGATCGACTGCGGCGATTCGATGATCGGCGTGTTGGTCTTGGTGCTCGACGTCGCGGACGACTGCCCGGTGGCGGTCACGACGATCTCGCGAGCGTCCGGCTGCTCGGCCTCGGGCGCGCCCTGGGCGAAGGAAGGCGTGGCCAGGGCTGCCAGAACGATGGCCAGGCCGGTGGAAGTATTTCGCATAATGCCCCTACAATATTCGTCGCCCGGCCGCGCTAATGCGGATCACTCGCACCTTCAAGGGTTCTCTTGAGTCGGGGCATGCTATTCCGCCGACAGTGCTTTGCCAGACACAGCCCGCGGCACAGGGCCCGAAGGACACGGCGCCCCCGGCTTGCCATTCCCCCGCCCGGCTTGCTAGGAGCCCGCCATTCGCAAGGACCCGGTGAGATTCCGGGTGGCTATTCCGGCCGCCGATCCGCCGGACAACATCACACATGCAGCATCCGATCCTGCGCTTCGGGCGCCATGTGCCTTGTTGTGGATTTCCCATGCCCGACAGTCTTACCCGCTACCGCCGCGAGTGGTTCCGCGACGCGGCCGCTGCCCGCCGCGACGTGCTTGCCGGCATCGTCGTCGCCCTCGCCCTGATCCCCGAAGCCATCGGCTTCTCCGTCATCGCCGGCGTGGACCCGCGCGTCGGCCTCTACGCCTCGGTGGCGATCGCCATGGTGATCGCCTGCATCGGCGGCCGTCCGGGCATGATCTCGGCCGCGACCGCCTCGGTCGCCGTGCTGGTGACGCCGCTGGTCCGCGAGCACGGCGTCGAATACCTCCTTGCCGCGACGATCCTGATGGGATTGATCCAGGTCCTGGCGGGGCTCCTCAGGCTCGACCTGCTGATGCAGTTCGTCTCCCGCTCGGTCATCACCGGCTTCGTCAACGCACTCGCGATCCTCATCTTCATGGCGCAGCTTCCGCAGCTGACGAACGTGGCCTGGCAGACGTATGCGCTGGTCGCGGCCGGGCTGGCGATCATCTATCTCTTCCCGCGCCTGACCAAGGCGGTGCCCTCGCCGCTGGTCGCCATCCTGGTGCTGACCGCGGTCAGCCTCGGGCTGGGGCTGCCGGTGCATGCCGTCAGCGACATGGGCCGCCTGCCCGAAGGGCTGCCGAGCCTGGCGCTCCCGCAGGTGCCGCTCAACCTCGAGACGCTGCGCATCATCGCGCCCTACTCGGTCGCGATGGCCGCGGTGGGGCTGCTGGAATCGCTCCTGACCGCGCAGATCGTCGACGACATGACCGACACCGACAGCGACAAGCGGCGCGAGTGCCTGGGGCAGGGGGGCGCCAACCTGGTCTCCGCGGTGTTCGGCGGCATGGGCGGCTGCGCCATGATCGGCCAGTCGGTCATCAACGTGACCTCGGGCGGGCGCGGGCGGCTCTCCACGTTCGTGGCCGGCGCCTTCCTGCTGTTCCTGCTGGCGGTGCTGGGCCCCTATGTCGGCCGCGTGCCGATGCCGGCGCTGGTGGCGGTGATGATCATGGTCTCGATCGGGACGTTCAGCTGGGCCTCCATCGCCAACTTGCGCCGTCATCCGCCGACTTCCTCGGCGGTGATGCTGGTGACCGTCGCGGTGGTCGTCGCCACCGGCGATCTCTCGCTGGGCGTGCTGTCGGGCGTGCTGCTGTCCGGCATCTTCTTCGCGGGCAAGGTGCAGCGCATGTTCGCCGTCGAGCGCGTACCGGCGGCCGCGGGAGAGAGCGTGACCTACCGCGTCACCGGCCAGATCTTCTTCGCCTCGGTGGACCGCTTCACCCGCGCGTTCCAGAGCGAGGCGGAGGCCCGCCACGTCGTCATCGACGTTTCGGACGCGCACTTCTGGGACATCTCCGGCGTCGGGGCGCTCGACAAGATCGTCGCCCGGCTGCGGCGCGAGGGTCGCACCGTCGCGGTGGCAGGCTACAACCGGGCGAGCGCCGACATCGTCGACCGCTTCGCGCTTCACGACAAGACGGGTGTGGAGACGGGCGCGGTTCCGCACTGAGCGCGGCGAAGCGGCCGGCAGGCTCCCTGATCTGGTCGAGGCGGAGGGATCCAGGCAGCCCGCGGAATGTTGTTCCAGGCAGACGCTCAGGCGTAGGAGCTTGGAATGAAACTGGACTTTGCCACCGATCATGCCGGCGGCGGCGCCGCGGACCTGGTGCAGACCCATGCCGTCCGCGGCGAGGCGGATCGCCTTGTCGACGTCCTCCTGTGCGGTCCTTCGCACCTGGAGACCGTCCCCTGCTGCTCGGTCACCCGGGAAAGCATGCGCAACGGCTTCGTCGTCGCGCAAGACGAGGCCCAGCGCCAGCATGCGGCCTTGCGCCAGGTGCTGGAGCGGCATGGCGTGCGCTGCCACGCGATGCCCGCCACGCCCGAACTGCCGGACTTGTGCTTCACCCGCGATGCCGGCGTGATGACGCCCTGGGGCTTCGTGGCGCTGAAGCCGGCGATGGCGCACCGCTCGGTGGAGGTCGATCACCTGGTGCGGACTCTCTCGGCGATCGGCGTGCGCCCGGTGCGCCGGATCACCGAAGGCACCATCGAGGGCGGCGACGTGTGTGTCGCCCGTCCCGGGCTGCTGGTGCTCGGCCTCTCGGGCGAGCGCACCAGCACCGCCGGCGCCGAGGCTTTCGCGGCGTCGTTCGTTCAGCAGGGCTGGGACGTGCTCTACTGCTCGTTCGACCCGCACTTCCTGCATCTCGACACGATGTTCTGCATGCTCGATGCCAACACCGCGCTGGCCTGCACCGACGTGCTGGACGACGGCTTCCTGGCGGCACTTGCGGCGCGCGACATCACGCTCATCCCGGTGTCCTACAAGGAGGCGCGGCGGCTGGGCTGCAACGTCGTCTCGCTTGACGGCCGCACGATCCTGATGAACGCCGCCGCGCCCCAGGCGGCCGAGCGCGTGAGGGCGGCCGGCTTCCTGGTCGAGGAGCTGGACGTCTCGCAGTTCGCCGCCTGCGGGGGCGGCCTGCACTGCCTCACGCTGCCGCTGCGGCGGCTCCCCGCCAGAGGCTAGGCGGCGGCCGGTTCGAACGTCACGTCGAAGAACGCCAGCATGGCGGCCCAGGACAGCGCGTGCGATTCCGGGTCATAGGCCATGCGCGAATCATTGAGCCCATCGACGTCGCAATTGGTGAAGCTGTGCAGCGCGCGCCCGTAGACCGCCATGCGCCAGTCGGCGTCGGCCCAGGTCATCTCCGCCTGGAACGCGGCGACGTGCTCGGGCGGGACCAGCGGATCCTTGGCGCCGGTGAAGACCGCCACCCGCGCGCCGATCTCTCCGGGGCGCGCCGGCCGGCAGGTCGTGAGCAAGCCGTGGAAACTGGCGACCGCTCTGACGGGGGCGCCGCTACGCGCCAGCTCCAGCACGGCGAAGCCGCCGAAGCAGTACCCCACGGCCACGATTGCCCCCGCATCGACGCCGGGAATGGCCGCCAGCGCGTCGAAGCCGGCGCGGGCGCGCGCGCGCAGGAGTTCGGGATCGCTGCGGAACGTCGCGAGCGCGGCCTGCATCTCCTCCCCCTCCAGCACCCGGCCCTCTCCGTGCATGTCGGCCGCGACGGCGACGTAGCCGAGATCCGCGAGCCGGGCGCAGTGCCGCCGGACATTGCCGCCGATCCCGTCGGCCTCGTGCACCACCAGCGCCGCACGCCCGTTCGCGGCACCCGAGGGGAGGTAGAGCTCTCCGCGCAGCTCCAGGTCGTCGTGGCGATAGACATGCGGCGTCCCTCGGGGGGCGGCAGAAGCGCTCACGATCAATGCTCGCCGTGCGAGATCGCCGTGCGCACCAGCACGCGGGTCGAGAGAAGAATCCCGCTCACCAGGACGGAGATGGCCAGCAGGCCCAGCGGCGTGACCTCCACGGAGGCGCGGAAATGGGCCCGCCGTCCCAGCGACATCCTGACTTGGGCGGCTTGTCTTTGCGGCTCGATCTTCATGTCGCTGCAACGCCGGAAGACGCCGGAGGCTCCCGATGCGCGGGCTGCCGGCCATGGCGCGCGCGGCAGGCTCAGTTCGGGGTGCCCGTCATCCCGAGCCGGTAGGGAACGGGGTCCGGCGCCACCGGTGGCGGTGCCGGCGTGGGCTCCAGCGCCGCCGCACCCGCGAGGCCGCGGCCGGTCACGTTCGCGGTCGAGAGCGCCGCGCCCGACCGCACCGTCACGGCCACGCTTTCGAGCACCACATCGCGCATGTTGGCGAGGAAGATGCCTCGCTCGGCAGCGCCGGTGATGGCGCGCAGGACGAAGCCTTCCACCGGCTTCGCGGGATGGATGCTGGTCGCCTGGACCAGGGTGGGGACATCGGCCACCCGCACCCTCTCGAAGGAAAGCCGCCGCACCTGGGGGATGCCTTCGTCGCCGGGGACGGGGAATGGGTCCTGCTTGCCGCTGTCGAGGAAATTCAGCCGCAGGAACCCGTCGCCGGCGCTGCCCACCTCGAGGTCGCGCATGGCGATGTCTTCGATGAACGCCCCGCGCCCCGGCCTGCTCTTGATGTAGATGCTGAAGGTGTAGGCACTGAGGAACCGGCAGCGATCGACGCTGACGCGCCGGATGCCGCCGCTGGTCTCGCTGCCGATACCGATGCAGGCCCAGCGCCGATCGGTGAACGTGCAGTCGGCGATGGCGACGTCCTCGGTCGGGCGGGCCAGCGCGTGGCCTTCCAGACCGCGCCCGGACTTGAGCGAAATGCAGTCATCGGCCGTATCGAAGGTGCAGCGCGCGATCGCGACGCGGCGGCAGGAGTCGACATCGATGCCGTCGGCGCCGCCATGGACGACGAGGCCCTCGAACAGCACATCCTCGCAGTAGACCGGGTGGATGGACCACATGTCGTTCTGCTCGGTCGTGAGCCCCGCGACGGCGAGCCTCTGCACGTCGACGAACTCGAGCAGGGCCGGGTGCCTCAGCCCCGACGCGGCCACGCGCCCGCGAATCGCGCGCGAGGCGACGATGCGGCCTTTGCCGACGAGGCGCACGTCCCGCGCACCCTGAGCCGAGACGAGGCCGATGTAGCCGGGTATCCAGCGCCCTTCCCAGCGGACCTGGGTGACCGGGTAATCGGCAAGGTCGTCCGAACCGCGCAGGAGCGCATCCTGCGCGAGGGAGAGGGTGGTGGAGGAACCGATCCGAATGGCGCCGGTGAGGAAAGTCCCTCCGGACAGCACGACTTCGCCGCCGCCGAGCACGGCACAGCGGTCGAGCGCCTGCTGGATCGCGGCGGTGTCCTTGGTCCTGCCGTCTGCCCGCGCGCCGAACTCGCGAGGATCGATCCGCAGGCCTGATCCTGGAAGACGGGGTGCGGTCGGCGGCGCGACCCTCGGCGCCGGCTTCCCGCGCGCCGAGGCCTCGCGCGGTATCGCCAGGGCCAGCCCGCCCGCGATACCCGCCGCAGCGACGAAGCCGCGCCGGTCTACCCGCAAGGGAGGAGCACCGGCGAGGGGCGGTAGGCGAACGGACCTGGCGACTGGCAGGATGTCAAAGGGTGGCCTCCTCGGTGGAGCTGTTCTTTGACACCGGTGTCTATGGCGCTGCTGCCGCGAGATCAAGCGAGTCCCGCGGCCCCGGCGTATCCGGGTAGGCGGTTCAGTCGATGACGAAGGTGGTCGTGGCGATCCGGTGCAGCACCGCGACCTTGCCGAGGCTGGTCTCGGCGCCGGCTTCGTCCTTCTGCGACGCGCTCAGCAGGTACCGGCCTTTCTCACGGACCGGCACCGTGACTACACCCTGACCGTCCGTCTTAAAGGACTTCGACCACTTTTCCGGCGTGATGACGGTGACGGCTGCGCCCGCGACGGGCTTGCCGTCGCGCACGAGCACGAAGCGATCCCCGCCGGCCGAGACCGGCGCGATCTCGAAGGCCATCGTCGCGTGCGGCTGCGCACGACCGGCGCGGGCGAAGTAGGCGACGCCTTCCTTCTTGCCCTCCGGCCCCCAGGGCGTGAACACGGCATCGTCCTGCGCGCGCACGTCGCCGGGAGGCGCCGTCACTTCCAGGTATCCGGCCTTGCGGGCCATCGGCGCGCTGCTGGCGGGGACGAGCTTGGGGGCCTTGAGGTGCTCGAACTCGGGGTCGCCGCCGACGGGGAGCGGATCCCCGGGCTCGCCGAGGTAGATGCGCGCGGGGCCGGACCCGTCGCGCTCGATCCAGACCTCGTGCGCCTGCGCGGCAGAGGCGGTGTAGGCCAGCAGCAGGGCGGGCAGGTACCTGAGCTTCATGTCGGACTCCGTCACGTGTGGACGACCGCGAGGTTCCGCGGTCCGGTTCGCGGCGTTAGCACGGGAACCCCTCTGTTGAGAACCCTTCGCAACAACCCACCGCTCGGGCGCGTCCCCTCGTGTCAGGCGCGGCCGGTCCTGAGCGCGCGGGCCCAGTCTTCCCGGCCGCGGTTCTCGGCATTCCGCGCCGCCTGCTCCCAATCGTACTCGACCTTCAGAAGGTCCGCGGACCAGTGTCCATCCGCTCCGCTCACGACGGCGTAGCGCGCGTGGGGCGAACCGCTCTCCACCGCGTGGGGATAGGGGCGCTCGTCGGCATAGGCCGGCAGGCCCACGCTGCCGGGATTGACGATCAGCCGCCCGTCGTCGAGCCGGACCACCCGCGCGACATGCGTGTGCCCGCACAGGATCACCTTGGCCTTCGCACCCGCGGCGCGGTGCTCGACCTCGTCCATCGTCGCGGGGCGCAGACCTGCTTCGGTGACCGTCTCGAGGAAGTAGGCGAGGTCGCTGTCGGGCGTGCCATGGACCAGGAGTACCTCGTCGCTCAGCTGCAGCGTTTCCGGCAGCGCCGCGATCCAGGCGCGCTGGTCGGCCCGCAGGCAGCCCGCGGCGTATCGGTCGGACGCACCCATGCTCTCCGGCGCCTGCTCGGTCAGTTGCCGCTCGTGATTGCCGCGGATCGTCGGCAGGGCGAGCGGCATCAGGCGGTCCGCCGTCTCGCGGGGGAACAGCGGACCGGACACGATGTCCCCCAGGTTCACAATGCGATCGACCGCGCGCGCCGCTGCGTCGGCCAGAACCGCATCGAGCGCGGCGAGATTGCCATGGATGTCGGAGAGTACGGCGATCTTCATCCACGCTCCTGGAGGGCTGGGCGCGTCGGTCCGCGCCGGAGCGGTCGTACTCTCAAGCAAGCCTGCGTCGCAAGGCGTCGCTCAGGCGTACCGGTAGGGACCGCCGCGCTGTAATGCGGCGCGGTAGGCGGGCCGGGCGTGGATGGTGTCGAGCCATGCCGCGGTGGCGGGGCGGCCGCTGTCCAGGCCGCCGCGGTCGCGCGCTGCCTCCAGCGGGAAGCTCATCATGATGTCGGCGCCGGTGAAGCTTTCGCCGGCGAACCACGGGCGCTGCGCCAGTTCGCTCTCCACGAAGTCGAGGTGGACGTCTATCATCGGCTGGATGCGCTTCTGCGCGCCGCGGCCGAAGAGTGGGACCCGGCCGAGCACCAGCTTCACCAGCAGCGGCGGCATCAGCGATCCCTCGGCGTAGTGGAGGAAGTAGCGGTAGCGCATCGCCTCTGCCACCGCCTCCGGAGGGCCGAGCCTGCCGCTCGCCTTGGCGGTGAGGTACTCGACGATCGCGCCCGTCTCCGCCACCGTGGCCAGACCCGCTGGGGCCTCGTCATCGACGATGACGGGCGACTTGCCCAGCGGATGCACCGCGCGAAGCTCGGGCGGCGCCAGCATGGTCGCCTTGTCGCGCGCGTACCGCCGGACCTCGTAGGGAAGGCCCAGCTCCTCGAGCATCCACAGGACGCGCTGCGAGCGCGAATTCTCGAGATGATGGACGGTAATCATGCCCTGCTGAACGCAGGGCTCGCCGGAAGGTTCGCGCGCGCCGCCAAGGCTCAGGCGCTGTCCCGACCGGCGAGCGCGCCGATCGCTTGCTTGATCTTCGAGATGCCGAAGCGCACCGCCTGCTTGGGATCGATGTGCGGCATCGCCGGGATCTCGTCCGGATCGACGAGGGCGTGCAGGATCGCCGGGCCGGGCTCGGCCAGCCAGGCCGCGATGGCACCTGGCAGGTCGGCAGGCTTCGCGGCCTTGAAGCCCCTGGCGCCGCATGCCCGTGCGAAGGCGGCAAAGTCGAGGTTGGGGAACGCCGCGCCCGGCGCCGGGGGAACGCCCGCGCCCTCCATCTCCAAGTGGACGAGGCCCCACCCGCTGTTGTCGTAGACCACCACTTTCACCGGCAGGCGATGCTCCACCGCGGTCATGAACTCGCCGAGCAGCATCGTGAAGCCGCCGTCGCCGGCATGGAGGATCACCTGCCGCGCCGGGTCGAGCGCCTGCGTCCCGTTGGCGATGCCCATGCCGGTCCCCACCGCGGCGTTGTTGTTAGAGCCGGTGATCTGCTGGCGCCCGGTCTGGCGCAGCCAGTTCGCCGCCCATAGCGTGACCTCGCCGGTATCGGTCACCCATATCGCATCGTCCGCGGCGCTGTCGCTGATCGCGCGGGCAACCGCCTGCGGGTGCAGCTTGTCCGGCGATCGGTCGAGCGCGGCCTTAGCATCCAGCATCTCGTCCCACTCGGCCCGATCCGCGTTCACCTCGTCGAGGAAGGAACTGTCCGTGCGCTGGGGCAGGGTGTCGAGCAGCATGCGCAGGGCGGGTCGCACCGAGCCGACGATGCCGAGCGCTACGGGGGTGCGCCGGCCGAGAGCGAAGGCGCGCTCGTCCACCTGCACGACCTGCGTCTTGCGCGGGAGGAACTCCGAATAGGGGTAATCCGTGCCCAGCATCAGCATGAGGTCGGCGTTCTCCAGCGCGTCCACGCCGGGCCGCCCGCCGATCAGTCCGACCCCGCCGATCCAGCGCGGATCGTCGTAGGGCAGGATGTCCTTGCCGCGGTAGGTGTGGACGAGCGGCGCCTGGAGCCGATCCGAAAGTGCGGTAAGCTCGGCCGCGGCCCCGTGGCAACCGAAGCCGCAAAGCACCGCCACCTTCTGCGCCTCCGCGATCATGCCGGCCATCGCCGCGATGTCCTCCGCCGCTGGAGCGAGCTCCGGCCGGGGGCGCAAGGTGGCGATGCTCGGAACGGCACCGGAGACCTTGGCTCCGAAGACATCGGGCGGGATGGAGATATGCGCGACGCCGCGCTCGCCATAGGCCTGCGCGATCGCCTGGTGGATCACCGTGGCGGCCTGTTCCGGCGAGGCGATCAGCTCGCTATAGACGCCCACGTCGCGGAACAGGGCCACGGGATCGTCCTCCTGCAGGTGGTCGATACCCCGCTTGGCCGAGGGCACCCCGCCGGAGATGGCCAGGACCGGGGCATGGTCCTTGCGCGCTTCGTACAGCCCGGCGACGAGATGGTTGGCTCCCGGACCGGTGGTGCCGCAGCAGACGCCTAGGCGACCGGTGAGCTTCGCCTGGCCGGCGGCGGCCAGCGCCGCACCTTCCTCGTGCCGCACCCCGATCCAGCGCACCCTGTCCTGCCGGCGGATCGCGTCGGTGAAGGGGTTGAGCGCATCGCCGACGATGCCGAACACCTGGTGCGCTCCGATCTCGTCCAGCGTGCGGACCAGCATCTCGGCGACGGTGAGGGACATGGACGGATCTCCTGAGTCGGAAGGCTGGAGCGGGAAGCGGGGCGCCTGGGCGCCCCAGTCCCTCAGTGCCGAAGGCTGTCGGGCACGATGCCGCCGTTCGCGGCCAGCTTGTCCATCACCGCGCGGTGGAGGGCGATGTTCTGCTCGGCAGTGCCATCGGCGGCGGCATGGACCCCAAGCTCGTCCGCCAGCTCCTTGCGTGCGGCGAGGCTGGAATCGAGGTCCAGCAGCTTGAGCAGGTCGACAATCGAACTCTTGTAGTTGCCACCATGATCCGCCTTCATCGCCGCCATGGCCTCGAGCACCGCGCCCACATCGACCGGCTGAGCGGGTGCAGCCGGCGCAGGCGCGGCAATGGGCGCGGGCGAGGCCGCGGGAGCGGCGGTCTTGGTCGTGGCCGGCTTGGGAGCGGCGGATTTGGGAGCGGCCGTCGGGGCGGCCTTGTCGTCATCGTGATGGAATACCTTGCCGAAGATCTTGCCGAGAATGCTCATGTCACGCTCCTGCTTGCAGCTGTTGGCGCTTTCCGTGTTCGCGATGCGGGTTGCACGGACAGCTTGCGACGGGAACGCACGCGGCGGCGGATTGTTGACCCGGCAGCCTTCACTTTATCGATCGAGGATACCGTCATGAAGCATGCCCTGCTGTTCGCCGCCTCGCTTGCGGCGCTTGGTCTGACCGCCTGCGGCAAGGAACCCGAACCGGCCGCAAGCACGCCGGCGGCGACTCTGGACGCAACGGACGACGCCGCGGCCCTGCCTGCTCCCGCAACCGCCAGCGAAGGACAGACCTTCGCCAACACCGCGGCGGCCAGCGACGCATTCGAGATCGAGAGCTCGCGCCTGGCCGCGAGCAAGGCGTCCTCGGCCGAGGTCAAGCGCTTTGCGGAAGAAATGATCAAGGCGCACACCGATTCGACCGCCAAGCTCAAGAGCGCCGCGGCGCAGGCCACTCCGCCGATCACGCCCGATCCGAAGCTGACCCCGATGCAGCAGCAGACGCTCACCGATCTGGGCGGCAAGTCGGGGGCGGAGTTCGACAAGGCCTATGTCGCCGCGCAGGTGAACGCGCACCAGATGACGCTGGACGCGCTCAAGGCCTATTCCGCGGACGGGGACGTGCCCTCGCTCAAGGCGTTCGCGACCGAGCTCGTCCCGATTGTCACGGCGCACCTGAACATGGCCAAGGGGATGTGACCGAGCGGCAGGGCGACGATCCGCGTCGCCCTGCCGTCCTCTTGCGGGGCCCCGGGTCAGGGTCGCGCGATCACCAGCTCGCCTTCATCTTCGCCGTCCCAGTAGTGGATGCGATCCCCGGCAATGCGAATGAGCACCAGACCGGGGGTGTCGATCCCGTCGGGCCACCAGCGTTCCAGGCCTTTGGTCCAGTGCTGGGCGAATTGCGCCTTGTCCCGCACCAGCGTCGCCAGGCCCTCCACATGAAGGAAGAAGGGGCGCACGCCGAGAAGTCCCGAAGAGCCTTGATAGCTCAGCCCCACGCGCGGATCGGCTTCGATGTCCGCCACCATGCGGGTGGTGTCCTCCGCAAAGAACCAGGCGTCGCCTTGGTAGTCCACCTCGCGATTGTTGCTCATCGGCCGCGCGGAGATCGCGCCGCCACTCGTGCGGGAGGACAGCATCGCGAAATCAATCGCGCGCATGGTCTTGGAAAGTTCGGCAAGCGTCCTGGTCATCGTCGGCTCCATGGTTTTCGTCCCGCCAACGCGGCGCCGGCGCGGTTCGCTCCTGGCGATGCGACGGACGGATAGCTGGGGCTGGTGGCGGGATTCCCGCTGCCGCCGCCTCTGCGGGCCACCCCTTAACATAACGAACATTATCGCTCTTGATCCGCTGCGGCACGGTGGCGTGGAAAGCCACTACTCGTTCAATGGCGACTTGGATTTGTCGAGCTTCGCGAGCCAGTCGTCGAGCGACAAGGCGGCGCTGGCCGCGGTCTCCGCGCCCATGCTGTCCTGCATGATCCTCAATGCCCACCGGTTCCGTTCCGGGTCCTCGGCCGCGACCGCATCGCCAGGCACCCACAGGGAATAGTCCCGCATATGCGCGTCCGCCGCCGTGAACAGGATGCAGATGTCGGTGGCGATCCCGGTGAGAACCAGGCGGGTCACGCCCAGCTTCGGCAGCAGCACGGCGAGGTTCGTGGCGTAGAAGCCGGAAAACTGCGGCTTGATGATGAAGAAATCATCGGCCCGCGGGCGCAGGCGCTGGGTCACCGGGTTGTCATGCTCGAGTGCGCGCTCGACAAGCCGCGAGCGTTCCGAGTGCCACTCGCCGAAGTTGTCGTTCACGTAGACGACCGGCCATCCCCGCGCCTCGAACTCCGCTCGCAGCCTTTCGATCGCATCTGCGGCAGCCTCGGCCGCGGGCTGGAGCGCTTCCGCGCCGGGAAAATCGAAGCAGTTGATCATGTCGATGATCAGCAACGCGGTGCCGTCGCCCTCCTGGTCGCGATGCGGCACCTGAACCGGATCCGTCTGCGCCATCTGGTCCCGCTCCTCCTGCGTCGTCTGTTCGGTTCGCTTTGGTGGCAAGTCCAATGCCCTGCCCCTGCTCCGGTTGCCGACATGCCATGCATGTCAGTCAACCCAAGGCAGGCGCTGCGGCCCGCGATCCTGCATGGCAACGTCCACGCCGGCGGCGACTTGATCGATCACCCCCCTGCCCCGTCGCTGACGTTGGACGTCGTTCCGCGGCCCCTGCGCGGCTGAAAACGCGTCTCCGAAAAAAATCTGCAGGGCCTGGCGAATCTCCTTGACGGTCTGAAAGCTCCCCCATATATGGCCGGAACCGACGCGAGGCCGACCACTTCGGCATCGCACCGGTCGCCCATAAGGACGGACAGCTGGTCTTCCCCCGAT